>JAGAEE010000202.1 GCA_017613295.1 Desulfovibrio sp.
CCCCAGACTCCCCCTCAAGGCTTTCCCCTCCCCCAAAGCGATCTGGCGTTTTAGCAGCACGCAGCGTGTACAAAGGCCATTTATGGCGGCGTTGGCCTCGTTGGCCTGTTTGCGCAGGTCATTTGACCCATCCGCAAGTTGCCACCAAAGGCCGATAATGTGGCGTCTTTTGCCAACGCGGACGATGCGCATGTGCCTACCCGTTCATGGACTGCACCGTAATGGTGATCACGATGAGCGTTCTGCTTTTCTGTTTTCCAAACCCCAGGGAAAGCAGGGCCCCGCTGGCTGAGGTATCATCCCTCTCCTGTTCAAAACCGGCCAACACCAGGGTCTGTCCCATGTTCATGAAGGCACGCTGGTTGAAGCTGCGCATGGATACCGTGGGCAGCTGAATGGTATTGTCACCCGATTGCGCTTCTTCCATTCTGTCAAGGGTAGAGAGACTCACGTTGTATTGCAACACGCAGCGACGGCGGTCAAGGATGTTGGGAATGACCGTCATGGCAAAGCCATAGGTTACCTGATAGGGGCGCAGGGACGTGCTGTTGCCTCCGGTGGTGGGGGTGTAGTTGCTTACGCTGCCCAGGTAGGACTGGCGTTTGACATTTTGCACCGGCAGGGGTTGATTGTTCATGACCACGCCCGATCCGCTGGTGACCTGCGTGGCCTTGCCCAGCGTGTTCAATGACTTGAGGGTGGCTGCGCTGCCTTTGAGATCGCCGTCCACAATGGTGGCCGTCAAAGAGCCGGTGGCCAGTCCCGTGAGCACGGAATGCCCCGATGCCAGAGTCCATGTGTCACCGGAAAAGAGCATGGAGAGGTTCATGTCCACTTCATTGTTCTGGCTGATTTCTACCGACCAGACTTTTACGGAGAGCGCCACCTGTCGCATCATGGTGTTGTTGATGGCGTCCACATACTCGGCCACCTGTCGCATGGCTGTCACGTTGTCGCGCACGGTCACAGATCCCGCAGCCCGGTTGAGCGTCACGGAACCGTCGGGAGAGAGCAGGGCCTTGATGCCTTTCTCAATGTCAGCCCAGACATCGACGGCGTAATGCGTATCAAGGTTTTGTGACGTGTCGGAGGATGATCCGTTGTCATCGGCATTGTTCGACCCGTGGCTGGATGACGTGTTGCCATAGCCGTGGCCATAGCCGTTGCCCTGTTCCGACGTGCTGGACATCTGCGACGTGTGTTGCACGGCCCCTGGCGCGGCCAGAATGGAGAAGGTACGCATCTGCATGTGTGTGAAGGTTACCGTATTGGACTGTGGATCAAAGTCCCATGCGGCACCGTAGAGTGTGGCAATGTAGTCCAGCAGGGCCAGGGCCTTGCCTTCAAAATTGACAGACCGCACTTCCGTTCCCGCCTGGGCCATGTCTGGAGACACCTGAACGGATATGTGCAGCATCTCGGCCACAGTGGCGGCGGCTTCAGGCAAGGTGCCTCGCATGGTCAGGGAGCTTTTGGCGGAAAAAATCGGATACTTGGTGTAATCGCGTGAATACTCCACCGGCATGGCTCCGAGGTAGGGGCTGTCTTCCTCGGTCACGATGGGGGCATTGACGTTGTTGTGAAGCTGCTCATTATAGGTCGTGGCATGGTCTTCAATCCTGTTTGGCCCCACGCAGGCAGACAGCATGCCAAACAAAAGCATAAGGAAGAGCCAATGGCAGGCGAAGAGGGTAAGCTGTGCCTTTTTCATTCTTCTGTCACCAGTACGACGTTATTACCCTTGTAGATGATGGCACGCAAGGCATTGCCGCGCTGCTGCATGCCTGTGAAAAGTTTTGTCAGTGCCGTTTGAAAAGTCCCCGTAAACTCCACAGGCGACTGAAGATAGTAGTCGCGGGACACTTTCCAGATAAGAAGATACCCCGCCAGCTGTGCCCATCTTTCTACCTGGCTTCGCAGCAGCCCTGATGTCATGGTCCAAACCTGGTTTTCGGTGGGGGTGGCCATTATTTCTTTTTGAGGGGAGGGGCGTGGCGTTCGGTACAGGGGGGATTCCCTGTCTTGTGTGGCACAGGCAGCGAGGAGGCCGAGGCTGAGGATGACGAGCAGAATTTTCATGGCATTTCAATGGGAGAAAGTATCCGTATTCCTTCGGTTCAAGCCAAGGATTCTGTGCCTTCGCTGTCCCGAAATGCTTCTTCCACACGGATGATCTCTTCTTTGGCGGAGAAGAAGGCTTCAATGATGCGAGGGTCGAAATGTGAGCCGCTTTCTTCCCTGAGGATGGCAAAGGCTTTTTCAAGGGGAAAACCCTTCTTGTAGGCCCGGTTGGAAACGAGCGCGTCGAAGACGTCGGCCACGGCCATGATGCGTGCTGAGAGCGGAATGGATTCTTCGGCAAGGCCTTCCGGGTACCCACGACCGTTCCATTTTTCGTGGTGATAGGTGGCGACGTCCTTGGCCTCCACAAGGTATTGCGGTACCGGCACGAGGTCAATGATGTGACCGATAATTTGACCTCCGACGGCGGCATGAGTTTTCATGATGGCAAACTCTTCATCGGTCAGCTTGCCAGGCTTGTTCAGGATGGCGTCAGGGACGTTGATTTTGCCTATGTCGTGCAATGGCGCGGCTTTAACCACGTTTTCGGCAAATTCATCGGTCAGGGTGATCCCAAAAGTTTTCTTACGTTTCAGTTCCTCCACGATGATGCGTACATAGGCAGCCGTCTTGCGGATGTGCTGACCGGTATTGACGTCGCGGCTTTCCACCAGATCGGCGAGGGTGGTCATGATGGCGTCGCGCATGATGGTCAGGTTGAGTTCCCGTTCCTGGGCTTCCTCTGCTGCCATCTGCATCATGCGTTTGATGGAGCCGGCCATCTTGCGCATGGCTTCGCTCAGGGCTCCCAATTCGTCATTGCGTTGCACGGCCAAGGTGCTGTCGAGTCTGCCAGCAGCAACGGCCTGGGCGAAACGGTTCGTCTCGTGGACATCGTTGGTCACGGAACGGGTGATAAAAATCAGGATCACCGCCACCAGGAAGGCACTGCCCATGGTGCAGGCCAGAATACTGTTGCGAATGAGCGTCGCCTGGTCTTCCAGTTCTTCTTTTGCAAGGCAGGAAACGGCAATCCAGTGAGATACGGGGTCCTTGTGATAAACGGCAAGGCGGCGGTTCCCCTGGCTGTCGGTGTAGTCTGTTTTGATGCCGCTCTCGCCGTCCTGGAGATGCCGCATCCAGGGTTGGTAGTCGAACATGTTCATGCTTTGCACCTTGTCCTCAACATTGTGGGCAAGCATGAGTCCACTTAACCCATCCACGATGTAGCCGTAGCCTGTTTTTCCGATACTTGTGCCTTCAATGGTGTCCGCAATGATCCATCGGCACGGCAGCATGGCACAGAGAACGGCACTGATTTTGCCTGAGGGCGATCGGACAGGCGTGGTGGCTATGACGATTTTTTCTCCATGAGAGGTCAGCAGAGGTTCGGAGATGGCGTCATGCCCCTTCATGGCATCCCTGAAGGCTCCCAGCTGGTGGATATTGGCCATTTCGCGGACAATTTTCCCGCTGCTGGCGATCGGGCGAGCGTTGACATCGACAAGGGTGAATTCGGAGAACTTTGGGTAACTGCCGGGAAGGTTTTCAAGAAAGGCCTGCAGGTTGGCGCGAATCTGGGTTTTGTTGACACCGTCTGGCAAGGCACCGCTGTCCAGAAAGGCCGCCATGTTCCAAACCGGGGGCATTCTGGTCAGGGCAGACAGGATGACCTTGTAGGTGGAAGTCGCGTTCTTGATGTTCTTGACCAGAATGCTGTTCCCCGCATGCATCATGTCAGCGGTGTGATCTTCAATCTGCTTCGTGATGAGATGCCAAAGGAGAAAGGCGCTGACACCCATGAAAATCAGCAGTGTCGCCAGGATGGGCAGCATGAGCTTGTTCTGGAGACTCAGTTTCATGTTTGCCGTTCGCCTTGGAATTTAAAAGTTGAATCCGTCCGGCGAGTGTCAGAGGGATGAACAAGGTTTTCAGGTCAGGGCCTTCTTCAAGCAAAAGTCAAGGAACTACGCCTGTGTCACAGCCTCGCATGTCCTATGCCCTGCCGTTGGCCTGAAGAAAGGCATTGGCTGACGGTCGGGAGTACAATAGAAATTTTATGACTTCGGGGCAAGTACAAGCCATGACATTTTTCGATTTTTCGCAAGGCGAGGCATGCACTTGCCTATAGGCCCCAACAAAGGTTACACTATTTGAATGTACAGAATTTGCCACCATTTTGCCAACGGGGGAAAACTCATGGAAGAGCACGAGGCTGCCAACAACGCCGCACATCCTACGACAGGGCCGGATTTCATTCGCGCTCGCATCATGGACGACAGGGCCTCAGGCCGTTTTGACGGCAGGGTTCACACACGATTTCCTCCAGAACCCAACGGATATCTGCATTTGGGACATGCCAAGTCCATTTGCCTCAATTTCGGAGTGGCTCGGGAATTTGGCGGGCAGTGCAATTTGCGTTTTGATGACACCAATCCCACCAAGGAAGAAACCGAATATGTGGAATCCATCCGCGAGGACGTGCGATGGCTGGGCGGAGAATGGGAGGATCGTGAATTTTACGCGTCAGATTATTTTGAGCAGTTGTACGCCTATGCAGAACGGCTTATCCAGATGGGCAAGGCCTATGTGGACGATCTCTCTGCGGAGGAAATACGTGAATACCGGGGAACATTGACACAGCCTGGACGGGAGAGCCCCTGGCGCAACCGCAGTGTTGAAGAGAATCTTGACCTTTTCAGACGCATGCGTGCCGGTGAATTCGCCGATGGCGAGAAGGTGTTGCGTGCCAAGATCGATATGTCGTCGCCCAATGTGGTTATGCGTGATCCCACACTGTACCGTATACGTCACGCCGAACACCACCGCACGGGCAATGCCTGGTGCATCTATCCCATGTACGACTATACCCATTGTCTTTCGGACTCCATAGAGGGAGTCACACATTCTCTGTGCACACTGGAATTCGTCAACAACCGCGAGCTGTATGACTGGGTGCTGGACACTCTTGGTGTCTACCATCCACAGCAGATCGAATTTGCGCGGCTCAATGTCACGTACACGGTACTTTCCAAACGGAAGCTCATTCAGCTGGTGCGTGAGGGACATGTCAAAGGATGGGATGATCCGCGCATGCCAACGCTGTGCGGTTTGCGGCGTCGTGGCGTTCCTCCCGAGGCCCTGCGTGAATTCTGTACACGCATAGGCATGGCGCGGGCCGATTCCATTGTGGAGTATTCCATGCTGGAATTTTGCGTGCGGGAATGGCTCAATGACCATACGCCGCGCCTCATGGCCGTGCTGGATCCCATCAAGGTGGTTATTGAAAATTATCCCGAAGATCAGGTGGAAATGTTTGACATGCCCTGTCATCCGGAAGAGGCGTCATTCGGCAGTCGCAAAGTCCCATTTTCTCGTGAACTGTATATTGAACGTGACGATTTCAGGCTGGAGCCGCCCAAGAAATACCATCGACTTTCTCCGGGGGCTGAGGTGCGTTTACGCTATGCCTACTTTATCACCTGCCGTGAGGCCGTGCTGGACAAGACAGGCAGGGTGAGTGAGCTGCGCTGTACCTATGACCCGGAAAGCCGTGGAGGACAGAGCCCGGACGGGCGCAAGGTGAAGGGGACCATACACTGGGTTTCAGCGTCGCACGCCGTGCCCGCAGAAATACGCCTGTACGGTCAGCTTTTTGCCGTGGAAAATCCCAATGACGTTTCTGAGGGCGGAACCTTTCTGGACAATTTGAATCCCGACTCCCTCACAGTCGTTCGCGGAATGCTGGAACCGGCTTTGGCCCAACTCAAGTCCGGTGACAGGGTGCAGTTTGAACGATTGGGGTATTTCTGCAAAGACAGTGACAGCACTGAGACCTTGCCCGTATTCAATCGCACCGTCACGTTGCGTGACACATGGGCAAAACTGGAAAAACGGAGTACACAGGCTTCTGGTCACGACCTGCTGGCGGCCGGCGTTGCCTGACCGATATGCCATTTGACGACCTGGTGATCACTTGCCGCGATGCACCCACCATTGCGGGTCAACGCGGCCAAACCACCATCGGTTGTGATCGGTACGCAGCACCAGGTCGGCGATTTGTCGTGCCGCCTGGGTGCGCAGTCTTTTGATCGCGCTGTCCAGCCAGTCGGCGGCGAAGGCATTGCCCTTGTCCTGTTCAGCCTTGAGATTGCAGATGAGATCCAGTTGATCCGCATCATGGGCCAGGTGCGATTCCAGGGTGGAGGCTTCTTCCAGTTCGTCCCACAGGGGCAGGACGGCGTCCTCAAGTCCCGTGCCTTCCAGGCTGTCTTGCAACGCCTCACGGGCGCGGGTGGTAACATAGCGCTGGTTCATGTAATTGAGATCGCTTGTGCGCGCCTCATGAAGGTCGTGGAACAGACAGAGAAATGTCACGCGAGCCGTGTCGGCGTTGCTGAGGCGGGCCAGCACGTAACCAATGACGCTGACGCGGTATGAATGTTCCGCTACACTTTCTCCACCGGAACCGAGAAAGATATAACCGCTGCGTGGTGTATGACGCAACATGCCAACTTCATTGAAAAAATCTACAATCCTGTTTAAACGTGCCGATTCTTCGGCAGTGAGGCAGTCGGAAGCGTGCCGGTCAGACATGTTTATACCCCGTTGTAGGTCTCTTACGTTATGGTCGTCATGCCGATGGCCTCGCAGAAAACGTGCGTATGGCCGGAAAATCTTGTTGCCAATAATGGATTTTTTGCAAGCCCATGGCCGACCAGGCCGAGCGCAGTTCGCCCTTGTGCCCCCAAAGGCATCCCTGTACGGCAGGGGGCAGGAACAGTTCAAAGTTTGACACGGTTTCGGGGGCGTTGTGTTGTGACAGGGTATGCCGTACGGCCATCAACAGACCGCGTGCCATGACACGGTTACCCAGTGCCGGATCCACCGGTCCGTCTAATATGGCGCTTTCGAGCTCCGCCTGAGGCGCCAGACCCATGCGAATGACGGGCACACGCGCCATGTTTGCCGCCAACCAGCCACGTGCCAGGGTATCCAGTGTCTGGTTTACCGTCCAGGGAACATATTGTCCTTTCCGCCACAGTTTCGCAAGCTGGGTTCCCTCCAGAACAAGACATGGGTAGAAGCGCAGCATCTGTGCCCCGGCTTCGAGGGCCTGAGTTACGTCTTCCAGAAAGATCTCTGGTGTATTCCCTGGCATGCCGGGCAGCAATTGAACCCCAAGTCGCAGACCGGCATTGAGAACGTCAGCACAGGCCTGCAGGGCACAGGCCGCGTCATAACCTCGACGGGCTTCGGCAAGGGCGCTGTCCGAAAAGCTCTGTATGCCGAGTTCCACCGTGTCGCAGCAGGCAGTGCGCAGGCGTTTTAGCATGCTGGCATTGACGCTGTCCGGGCGGGTGGAACAGCGAAAGGTATTGATCCAGCCGCGTTCCAGTGCTTCCGTTGCCAGGTTCAGACAGGCACGGAGGTCGTCTTCGGGCATGGCCGTGAATGTGCCCCCGTAAAAGGCCAGTTCTGTCGGCATTTTTCTCTGCGCGGCATGTTGCTGTAAGGCTTCACGGGCTATCGCAAGCAGAGTCGGAATGGGCGTTTGCGAACTTCGGCAGCCGGTTTGTTCCTCTTGGGCACAAAAGACGCAGCGCACGGGGCAGCCACGAAATGGCAGGAAGATCGGGAATACGGTGTTGCGCCTTCGCCGTGGCGACCATGCCCAGGGCAGGGGTATGACATCATGTGCCGCAGTCTGCTGGGAAAGATCTTCCATCATACAATTGCTCTCTGTGTGTTGAAATTCTACAAAGGAAACTGTCTGGCGGCAAATGGAAAAAAATCTTGCTCTGTCAGGCGCCAGTGTGTAACCTGAAAAGAGAGAGAGTCGGGGAAGAGCGCGTCGCGCCCGACCTGTATGCACATGGGTCTTTTGCCACGGGGGAGATTATGAAGAAAACCCTGACCAAGGCTGATATCGTGGAGTGCATCTATGAATCCACCAACAGGAACCGCGTTGAAGTCAAACAGATCATTGAAACATTGCTAGGGATCATGAAACGGGCTATCAAGGACGAACAAGCCTTGCTCATTACTGGCTTTGGCAAGTTCGAGTGTTATGACAAGGACTCTCGCAAAGGCCGCAATCCACAAACTGAAGAAACAATCACCCTGCCTCCGCGCAAGGTCACGGTATTCCGCCTTTCAAGGAAGCTGCGCAACGAGCTGAATCCATGACCAGGTTCGACATGCGCGTTACCCTGGTGGGGCAGTCGCGTTTCTTTCCTTGTGATGCATCATACTCTGACGGGCAAACGTCTCAGCCCCTTCCGGGTTTCGGGAGCAGCCCATGCTATTCAACTCCTATACATTCCTTTTTGCCTTTCTCCCGTTGCTGCTGATCTGCTGGCGTCTGGCTGCGGGCTACGGCACTGGCGCTCTTGCCATGGTGCTGCTGGTCTTTTCCATTGCCTTTTACGGATTTTGGGGTGTGCCATTCCTCCTTTTGCTGGCGGCAATGCTGGGCATGAACTATGGCTTTGCCCTCGCTCTTGTTGAGAGATCCGCAGCCAAGGATATCACATCCCGTGAAAAGCCAGAGGACCTGCCCCAGGAACGCGTCTTTTTCGGCCTGAGCCGCAAGGGATTGCTGGCGTTGGCGCTGACACTCAATCTGATACCACTGGTGTGGTTCAAGTATTCGGTTTTTCTGGGGCAAAATCTTGCGGCCCTGATGCACGTATCATGGGAGTTTGCCGCACCGGGGCTGCCGTTGGGGATTTCCTTCTACACGTTCATCCAGATAGCCTGGCTTGTCAGCGTGTACCGTGGGCAGGTGCAACCCCAGGGATTCACTCGGCATGTGCTGTTCTCGACCTGCTTCCCCTATGTTATCTCAGGGCCCATTGTGCGATACGAACAAATGGGAGCGCAACTGGACGTTTTGGGACCATGCACAGCGGAGGGACTCGCCAGGGGTTTTTCTTTGTTCACTGTGGGGCTGGTCAAAAAGGTGGTGCTGGCCGACAGCCTTGCCCTGTATGCCGATGCCGTGTTCAACTCGGCGGAAAAGGCCTTTCCCCTGAGCGGCTGTGAAGCCTGGCTCGGCTCCCTTTGCTATACTTTCCAGCTATATTTCGATTTTTCCGGCTATACGGACATGGCCATAGGTCTCGGGCTTATGTTGGGCATGAGATTGCCAGAAAATTTTGATTCTCCCTACAAATCTACCGGCATCGTTGATTTTTGGCGACGATGGCACATTACCCTCAGTTCATGGTTGCGCGATTATCTGTATATTCCACTGGGGGGCAATCGTAAAGGTAAACTCAAGCAATACAGAAACCTTTTCCTGACCATGCTCATCGGCGGCGCCTGGCATGGGGCAGGTTGGACGTTTGTTGTCTGGGGGGCCATTCACGGCGTCATGCTTGGCATCAACCACTATTTTCGTGCGCGCATCAGGGGCACACGCCTGGAATCAGCTTTCAGAGCCCTTCCCCTGCGTGTGTGTTCTATAGGGTTCACTTTTTTCTGCATCAACCTGTGCTGGGTTGTTTTCCGAGCCGTGAGCATTGAAGGTGCAGGGCGCATGTATCGCGCCATGTTTGCCGGGCCATTCACTCCGGAGGCGGCCGGCATCCTTGCCCCCACGGACGGTTTGAACGCTTTGGCGGCAATGGGGGCACGCTGGTTGCCAAACGGCTATCTTCAGGGATGGCTCCCCTTTGCCCTCTTGCTGGCAAGTTTTGTTGTGGTTTGGTTTTTGCCAAACAGCCACGAAATTTTTAACGGTCGGCGTGATGGCACACGTCTGTGTTTTCTTTGGCGTCCTTCGGCGGCATGGGCCACCAGTCTGGCCATCCTGGCCTTTGTGAGCCTGATCTTGGTGTCACGCAAGGCAACTTTTTTGTATTTTCAATTCTAAATGCCCAAGGTTGTCATGAGCAGTGATTCCGTAGAATACAGATATTGCCTCAAACGGTATTTCCTCGTGCTGTTGTGCTTGACTCTGGCGGCATGTGTGTTTTTGGTGCCCTATACCTTGTGGTGGATTTACCGCAGCGGCGACGTGGGAGTGGAACGCGCCGTGGCAGCTCAGAAGGCTGGTGATTTTGTTCTGTTTGGGTCCGGCGTATCCCAGGATTTTGTGGATTACAAGTTGCAGCTGTATGCCGCGAGCAAACCGGTGATTGCCGTTGTCGGTTCCTCGCGGGTCATGCAGTTTCGTGGTAAATATTTTCGTGTTCCTTTTTGTAATGTGGGGGGAACAGCGGGAAATCTGCCCGTGCTGCGTTCCACTCTTGACGCCATGCTGCGAGAGCACCGCCCTCAGGCCGTCATTATTGGGCTAGATTTCTGGTGGTTCTCGCCAAGCTGGAATGCTGACCCTTTCAAGGAAGAACCGCCCACCTCAGGCTCCTATAATTATGGACTGGAGACTTTGAAAAAACCCTGGATTTGGCTTTTGGAAGGCAAAATTTCTTTGAATGAAGTGTTTGCCTCACTCCTGCCAGAAAGCCTTGGCGGCTTTAGGTCTGACAGGTTTGGCATTATGGCCCAACAGACGGATGACGGTTTTGGACCTGACGGCGCATGGTACTATACGGCTGAAAGTACAGGTCAGAAGCGCCCCTTTGACTATCAGTTCGCGGACACACTGAAGCAAGTCACATATGGCATCAAGGCTTTTCAGCGTGATATCCCGTCAGTCGACAGTAGCGACGCTGGCGATATAAGCCAGTCTCACCTTGACGCCTTTGCCGAAATCTACTGTCGTCTCAAGGCCAGAGGCATCCCCGTCTTTGTCTTTATTGCGCCCCTTTCCTCCCGTGTGCTGGATGCCATGCGTACGCACGAACGAGGGTACCCGCATTTGTTTCGACTTCGCGAGGCCCTGCAGGCACGTGGTATTGAGGTCGCAGATTTTACAGACCCGCGACGTTTTGCCTCCAGCGATTGTGAATTTTTTGACGGTTTTCACGGGGGTGAGGTGACCTATGCACGCTTACTACGTGATATGGCTGACCGCTGGCCTGCACTGCTGACCTATGTGGATATGGAAGCGCTCAACAACACCATCCGTAACTGGAAGGGACACGCGCTTGTTTATGATGAACGGTTGACCACGCTGTACGAAACAGATTTCATGAACTTCGGCTGCCCCAAGCGCAAGCCGTAAAGGACCGTCTATGGTTGCCCGCAGAGGCGCAGTGAGCTGTGTTCGGTTTGTCTGTCTTTTTGCCTCATGGGCGATGTGCGCTGTGCTGGCGGGATGGTTGCAAGGCGCTGGTGTGTGCGCGGCAGGGACGGTCACACCACCGCAAGCGCCTAATGTTACTGAACCTGTGGCACCAACGTTGACCACACCGGCCGCACCAGGAAAAACAGCGGCGCAATCCGTGTCCAGGAAGGGCACCGTACCTGAACCGACTTCTCCGGTGCAGCCCTCTCTACGTCCTGTCCCAGCTGTTCAGCCTGTCACACCGGCACCATCCGTGAACCAGGGATCGGGGCATACTGCCAAGAAGAGTGAAAACAGTCCGCAGCCCCCCCCTGCCCCTCAATTGAAAGACGACTTGAAGGCTTCTTCCGTCAATCGTATGGAGGAAGCCGCAACGGCCTATGCTGAGGGTGACTATGCCCTGGCCGAACGTATCTGGCGTGAGCTGGCCGATGCCGGAGACGGCCAGGCCATGAACAACCTGGGCGTGCTCTACGACCTGGGACAAGGGGTGGAAATGGACGTAGGGCGCGCCCTTCACTGGTTTGCGGAATCTGCCAAAACCGGCAACACTTCAGGGATGAGCAATTACGGCCGCATGCTGGAGCAGGGCAGGGGTATGGACGCGAATCCTGAAGAGGCGGCGCGCTGGTTTGATCTGGCGGCACGTCAGGGGCAGGCCGAAGCGCAGTACAATCTAGGCATGCTTTATGAGTTGGGACGCGGAGTGCCCAAGGATCTCAGGGCGGCGGCTGCCTGGTACAGCAGGGCGGCGGCCCAGCAGCAGACAGAAGCCATGTTTCGTTTGGGGCACTGCTACCGCATGGGACAGGGCGTTGAAAAGAATGCCTCCCGCGCCGTGTTGTTGTTTTATGCCGCTGCCATGAACGGTGACAAAAATGCCATGCGTGCGCTGGAGGACATGGCCAGAGAGAATGCTCCTCGGACGGAAGCCGTGCTTTTTGGACAGAGGCTTGATAATACTGACCGTCAAAGCATGCGTGAAGTTCTCAAAGGATTTGGAGTTACGGTCGTTCGGGAGGATGATGCTCATATCTGTGACCAATACGAGGCCGGCAAAGCCGCACCCGGAGCTCGGCGCATGGCACTTTGCTATGGGCCGGGGCCTTCCGCTCCTCTGGGTTTTCTTGAACTCGACTATGCGGCTCCAGACAACAAGGTGCAAGCCGCCATCCTTCGCATGGTCACCGAGCGTTTTGGCCCGGCATCAGCTGGCGAGGGAGAGGACGCCCATCTGTGGAATCTGGGATCGGTGATCGTGGCAACCCGCTTTGAACCGACGCGTGGTCTTATGAGCCTTATGTATATGGTCCCTAGAGTCTACCATCTTACAAGGCATAAATGAAAAAGCCCCGCCAGAATGTCTGGCGGGGGAAAAACGGGTTGGTGTGTCAATCCCAATGTCGCTTGTCTTCAATGGGACGAATTTGTGGAGGAAGGCTCCCCGGGGCCAGGATTTTCAGCTCGGGACGCAGTTTGATTTTTTCTCGGAACTGGTGGAGCAATTCTTCTTCACGTTTGAAGCCGCTCGTTTCTACGAAGAGCGTCATTTCGTCACTGCCGCCGGGATTGGTGACTTCGATCTGCCAGCGTTTGATTTCCTCAAAACGGCTCATGACCTGTTCCACCTGATGCGGATAGACAAACATGCCCATGATGCGGGCCGTGGTGTCCACACGTCCCACAATGCTGCCCAACCGGGGACTTGTGCGACCACAGGGGCAGGGACTGCGGTCGATGTATGAGAGGTCTCCTGTAGCCAGCCGGATGAGCGGGTACGTTTTGTTGAAGGCCGTTACCACGATTTCGCCAACCTCACCGTCTTTCAACGGGATACCCGTGTCGGGATGGCATATTTCCACATAGCAGCGGTTGGCCACATGCAGTCCGGTTTTGTGGAAGCATTCATATCCGATGCAGCCCACATCAGCGGTGCCATAGCCTTGGCGCATAACCAGATCGTACTTTTTTTCCATCTGGGAACGCATTTTTTCCGAAAGACGTTCGCCAGTGACAAAGGCCACCTCCAAAAAAAGATCCTTGCGCAGATTAAGACCTTTTTCTTCGGCCTTCTGTGCCAGGTGCATGAGAAAGCTCGGCGTGCCCACATAGCCGGAAACACGCAGCTTCTGCATGATATCAAGCTGGGTAACGGCATCGCTGGTGCCCGCAGGAATGACGGCACAGCCAAGATTGCGCAGAGGTTCCTCAAACATGAGACCAGCCGGCGTGAGCTGATAATTGAAGGTGTTTTGCACGCCGTCACCAGGGCGAAATCCCACGGAATAAAAGGCTTCGGTATAGCCCCAGTAATCCTCCCCACGGTCTTCAGGGTCAAAGATGGGGCCAGGTGAAAGAAATATGCGTTTGAGATCACCGATATCCTTTGTGAGTAAGCCTCCCAAACGCGGTCCCATAGATTGAAGAAAAATAAGCTCTTTCTTTTTCAGGATGGGAATGTGTTTGATGTCTGAAAGTGTTTTGAATTTTTCCACGTTGAACTGAGCACGGTCGAAACGTTTCTTGACGTCTTCGGAATAACGATAGGCATAGGAAAGAAGTTCCTTGAGCTGGATGAGACAATATTGGCGACGTTCGCTCTCATCCAGAACTTCACGGCGACTGTAGATGCCTTCGGTGCGGTCTTTACGGGTCATACCTGCTCCATGCGAGTCGTCCCTGCAAGGGGCGTCATGCAAATGTTCTCATTTTCGACCCCGGGATCTGTGGCGACGGGGGTGTAGCCACATTCATCGGGGCGCACAAGCCTTTAAGAAAAGGCAGCATAGCCACAGCTATAACAAAGCGCAAGCATTATTTTAAAAAACTAATTATTCAAGTGTGTTACAAAATATTCTTGTGGCACTCACCTTGTCCTGTATTGACGGTTTTGGGGGAGATATCAGGGCTATGGGTTGTTACCACTGGTGGCAGCAAGGTGAGACATCGGGTTCGCAGACTGTCATAGACTGGGCTGGAGTGCAGGGTATTCGCCGTAAAGACAGCCACGAATGCCGTCAGCAAAACCACAGGGGTATTGTGAAAAGCGCCGGTCATTTCCACCAGCAGGGCCGTTCCGGTTAGTGGCGCACGCACGGAGGCGGCAAACATCCCTGCCATGCCCAGAGTGAGTATGGTTCCAGTCTGAGCGGGGTCAAGCATGTTCAGATGGATGAAGGAGGAGGTAAGGCACGCACCCCCCAACGCTCCCATGAGCAAGAGTGGCATGAGAATGCCTCCGGAAACTCCCGAGGCAAAACTCACGCAGGAGAATAGGAGTTTGACCGTCAACAGTGCGAGCAAGGCTGTGAGGGGCAACTGCGGGTTTTCCAGTTGGAGGGTAGTCACACCCACGCCTGTCAGCACCTGCGGATAGTTATAGAGCAGGCACCCCGTGAGCACAAAGGGAAGAAGTGTCCGTACTGGGAATGGGAGGAAGCGGCAGCGATCTTCCCACAGAGTCAGACGCAAGAGGGTTGCATTATACACAGTGCCCAGAAAACCCATGCACATACCCACAAGCGGTGGTATCCACAGCTGCTGCCACTGCAGCAGTTGCTGTGAGGCAAAGGGAAACACGAGACCGAAACCCAGCAATTGGTCCACCACAAACCAGGCTGCCAGGGCGCAACCTCCTGTAAACAGGAGCATAGGCACGCCGAGCAGAGTTTTCATCTCTTCAAAGGCAAAAAACATGCCTGCCAAAGGAGCTCCAAAGGCGGCTGTCATGCCTGCCACACTGCCTCCGACCAGGAATCGGGGAAGATCGTGCTGATCATTCTTGTTCCACAAACGTCCGGCCCCTGCCCCCACGGCGGCTCCCATCATAATACAGGGTCCTTCTCGCCCCACGGAAAGCCCTCCTGTCAGAGAAACAAGGGTGCCCGTGAATTTGCACAGCAGCACACGAAGCCATTGCATGCGGAAGTGACCGTGCAGCATGAGCTCCACTTGAGGGATGCCGCTTCCGCTGATGAGGGGTTCTGCGCGCAGCAGAAGCATGGACAGCAGGGCCAGTGCCATCAGCGAAAGGAAAATCGCTGTTGCCACAAGAGGGGTTTGGAGGTCGTTGACATGGAGCACGCGCACGGTGAGACTGCTTAAGGCATCATAGGCGGCACGAAAAAGGCCGATGATTGCGCCAGACACACCGCCGGTGACGAGGGCTTGCAGGAGTATGCGCCAGACCCCCTGGCGACGCAGGGCGTCAACATCGCGCAAAGTGGGAGGGATGGGAATGAGAGCTGGCACAAAACATCCTTGGGGTAAACAGTGGACGTGCCCCAGTATGACACAATGTGAAGGCATTTCAAGTCGGAACAGAGAATTGGCCAGATCTCACACAAAAGGCACTACAATGTCCAGGCGTTTACAAGGCTGTGGAGCGTTTCCGAATACAGGGTTGCTGCGTCGGGTGGCGGAAGCTCGTAACCCGTGCATGAGATTTCCCTGCTGGTTGCAGGGATATTGCCAATGACATGGTCGACGGTGTATATATACTGAACCGCAAGTAACACTGTATTTTTTCCTGTTCAGCGCTTTTTGCCATAACGAAATGGCGGGACAGAGGAAACAGCACGGCATGTGCGGTCATAACCGTAACATGCTCGGAATTGTTCGATGACTGACAATGCTTTTTTGACCATAACGCCTCTGGGGGGACTTGGAGAAATCGGCCTCAACTGCCAGCTTTGGGAAACGGCTGGGGGCGTGGTCATGATTGACTGTGGTCTTATGTTTCCCGATGACGCGCATCTGGGCGTAGATGTGGTGATACCGCATTTCGGCGCGGTCAGTGCCGTCAAGGACAAACTGCTGGGTATCATAGTGACGCATGGTCATGAGGATCACATAGGCGCGCTGCCGTGGATTTTGCCCGAACTCAAGGGAACGCGTATCTATGGTTCGCGTTTTACCCTGGCTCTGGTGGAACACAAGCTGCGAGAGCGAGAAATTCTTGACTGGGTGGAATTGTGCCCAGTGGATGCCTCAACGGTATTGTCTCTGGGAGAACTCGTCTTTCATTTTTTCCCGGTCTGCCACTCCATACCAGAAGGTTTCGGCCTCGGGATAGAAACTCCCGTGGGGAGGGTGGTGCACAGCGGGGATTTCAAGATTGACCCCCATCCCTTGGGGGGATCGGGCACTGACCTCAACCTTTTCAGGAATTTCGTCGGAACGGAAGGGGCGCGACTCCTGCTGTCGGATTCCACAAATATCATGCGTGAGGGGCATTCCTTGACCGAGCGCGAGGTTAAGGATTCTCTGGAGCATATTTTTTCCATCTCTGAAGGCCGAATTGTCATCACCCTGTTTTCCAGCCATATCCAGCGTATTCAGGAGGTTTTCGATCTCGCACGCGAGCATGGCCGAACGGTGGTGATCAGCGGAAAGTCCTTGGCCAACAATATTGAAATAGCACGTGATCTGGGTATTGCCAGGCTGCCTCCGTCTTTTTTCAACGCGCATAACGGTGTGCCTGATCTTCCGAATGACAAAATTGTGCTGCTGGTGACAGGAGCACAGGGGGAACCGCTTTCGGCCCTTTCCCGTATGGTTTATGGCGGACACCGCCAGCTGGGGATACGCAAGGGTGACACGGTGGTCATGAGCTCGCGCATGATTCCTGGCAACGCCAAGGCCATTTCCAAGATGATTAACGAGATGTATCGTCTGGGGGCGGAGGTTTTGTATGAAAGTGTCCATGCCATCCACGCCTCGGGGCACGCACAGCGGGAGGAGCTACGTGCCATGCTGTTGGCCGTGCGCCCTCAGTTGTTTGTGCCCGTACACGGGGAATACCAGCATCTTGTCAAACACGGCCGCCTTGCCGTGGAATGCGGTGTAAAGGCAGACAATATCGTTCTGCTGGAAGACGGACAACCTCTGACCCTTCTGACTGATAGTGTACGACTGGAGGCGCGTGTTCCTGTGGAGTGTACCCTTGTGGACGGCAAGGGGGTTGGCGACGTCGGCTATGCCGTGCTGAAAGAAAGACGCATCCTAGGAGATGAGGGCATGGTCATAGTCGTTCTGGTCCTGGATTCGAAAACTGGCAGTGTGCTGCACGGACCAGAGATATTATCAAAGGGATTTGTCTTTGCGCAACAGTATAATCATTTGCTGGAGGACGCCAAGTGTCTGGTGCTTGACGAAATCGAGACTACACGCCCAGGGCAGCTTGATCGTATGCAGGAGGGTATCCGTTCCTCATTGCGCCGCTTTTTCCGGAGCGTGCTGGAACGCGACCCAGTGGTCATGCCCATTATCAGTGAAGTGTGAAGGTGTGGAGACCTCAGTCGTTCTGCATGGAACAGAGCTGGTCTGATGGAATTATAGTAAAGTTTTTTGAGCGCAGCACCTCCATGGCTCTGTCCGCCTTGTCAAAGCGGAAGATCATGATAGCCCTGTCCACATCATGCTGCACAAGGGCGTACATGTATTCCACATTGATATCGTTCTCAGAAACGGCTTGCAGAACCGAATCCAGACCGCCCGGCTGGTCCGGCACTTCCACGGCGACAACTTGGGTGCGTCCTATGGTAAAACCCTTCTCCTTGAGTACGGCTTTGGCTTTTTCCGGATGGCACACAATCATGCGCAGAATGCCGAAATCGGACGTATCAGCCAGGGACAATGCACGGATATTGATGCCCGCCTCGGCCAGGGTATGCGTCACATCGGCCAGACGCCCTGCCCGGTTTTCCAGAAAGACAGAAATTTGTTCCGTTTTCATGGCATATCCTTTTTGATGTCGATGCAGGGGACGACAACCCACAGACACTGAGGCCCTTTATGCTGCCAATATCCCTTAAATCTTGCTGCCGGGCTCATCAGCGGTCGAGGAATGCTTATTTTCCTTGGGAGTGATGTCAATTTCGTCCGGCTCGGAGGTCGCTCGGCGAAAATTGCGAATGGCCCTTCCCAGTCCCCCACCGATTTCAGGCAATTTCTTGTAACCGAAAACAAGGAGAACCACCACAAGAACCACCAGTAATTCAGGAACGCCAACGCCGAACATGCCACAGGCCTCCATTGTGGTTGAGCTTATACAAGACGCAATCAGAATAAACGCAGGAGTAAGTCAGGTCAAGGTACCCTGCGGGGACTTCAGGATTATTTGCCCATGGCATTCATGAAATCCGTATTTGATTTGGTGCCACGCATTTTGTCCAGCAAAAATTCCATGCTGTCGATGGAAGACATGGGTGCCAGAATCTTGCGCAGAATCCACACACGATTGAGAATATCCTCTGGCAAAAGCAGATCTTCCTTGCGTGTGCCAGTACGATTGATATCTATGGCGGGGAATACGCGTTTTTCAGAAAGATGGCGGTCAAGGTAAATTTCCATATTACCAGTCCCTTTAAATTCTTCAAAAATAACTTCGTCCATTCGGGAACCGGTATCAATAAGGGCCGTGGCAATAATTGTCAGGCTGCCACCTTCTTCAATATTGCGCGCCGCGCCAAAAAAACGTTTGGGACGCTGCAGGGCATTGGCGTCAAGCCCGCCGGAGAGAACGCGTCCCGAAGAGGGCGTAACGGCATTGTAGGCCCGTCCCAGGCGTGTGATGGAATCGAGCAGAATGACAACATCACGTTTGCGTTCAACAAGGCGTTTGGCTTTTTCAAGCACCATTTCGCAAACTTGAACATGACGCTGTGGCGGTTCGTCAAATGTTGAGCTGATCACCTCGGCCTTTTTGACAGTGCGCTCCATGTCTGTGACTTCTTCGGGGCGTTCGTCAATGAGCAAAACAATGAGATATACGTCGGGATTGTTGGCGTTGATGGCATTGGCAAGCGATTGCAGAAGAATGGTCTTTCCCGTGCGCGGAGGGGCCACAATGAGACCACGCTGACCACATCCGATGGGGGCCATAATATCAATGACGCGGTTGGAAAGATTTTTTTCACCATTCTCCATCACGAGTTGATGGTCGGGATAGATAGGTGTGAGGTTGTCAAAAAGTACAAGATTTTTGGCGTGTTCCGGCGCTTCGAAACCAATCTCGGTGACCTTGAGTAGGGCGAAGTACCTTTCACCTTCCTTGGGGGGACGTATCTGTCCAGAAACGATATCACCCTTGCGAAGAGAAAAACGTCGTATTTGCGAAGGGGATACGTAAATGTCGTCTGGACCGGGCATATAGCTGCACAACGGGAACGCAAAAATCCGAAGCCGTCCGGCAGGATTTCAAGGACTCCATCGCCATAAATGGCACCATTTTGAGAGGCACAGGCGGAGAGCAGGGCAAATATGAGTTCCTGCTTGCGCATGGAGCTGGCGTTTTCGATTTCAAACTGATCCGCCAGTTCCATAAGTTCCTGCATGCTGCGCGTTTTCAGGACGGTAAGGCTCAAGGCGCTGTCTGACAACAGTGGTGGGGTGGCTTTCTTTTTGCGCATGGTAGTCCGATTTTTTAGCAAAGAAGAACACAATAGCGGCAACATGAGGGTTGCCGACCATGGTATGAAAGTGTGTCGGGTATCGATAAAGAAAAGATCGACTCTGTTTAGACGAAATCTTGATGTATGGCAAGAAAAAAATGCAGAATGGGTTTCTTCCAGGGAAGCAACTGTGTGCGAGAGGCAGCGTTACAACAACCAAGCTATGAACAAAAAGACGGCCTTGTGCCCCAATTCAGGGCAATGCTCACGACTCCAGGATGGCCTGATACAAGTTGCACCTTTGCTCAGCAACATCCGAAAAAAGCTTGCTATTTGGAACCTTGACAATTATCGGTTCTTTGTGCTGTATTTCCTAAAATTCACCGTTGGCAATCTTCGTTCGCATGTCATCTCTTTTGGTACGTGCCTCTTTTAAAGAAATTTTGGATGAGTTCCCAAAGAAATAATTCTGATCTTTCCAATGGAATCCTTAAAACGAAAGCGCCACCACTTTCCACCACTCGGCGATATTTCTATATAGATCCCTCCCGTGTTTTGCCCAATATTGCTTCAGTGTGACTAAAAGTGTGACCATTTTTTTTAATCTGTCTGAATTTTATGAAACGAAACTGAACAAGAAAAATGGTAAAAAATAAATAATTTTATATGGTTATTAAACAAATTTAACCAACATCAAACATATTATGAGTATATTATGTCAATATATGGACTCCGGTTTAGAACCCTGGGACAGACAAATTACTACAATGGGCCGGCCGGGCTTGTGCCTGGTGATAAGGTCCTCATAGAAATGGATCAGGGCCAGGCATTGGCACACGTAGTATCGGGACCGATTGCCCTGTTGACCGGATTGAAAGAACAGGACTTGCCACATATTTTACGTCAGGCCGAGGCGAGCGATATACTTCAGAATGAGGCCAATGTTCAGCTGGCCAGCGAGGCGAAAGATTTCTGCCGAGCTTGCATCCGCGAACGGTCATTGGAAATGAAGCTTGTGGATGTTGAAATATTTTTTGACCGCAGCAAACTGATTTTCTATTTTACCGCGCCGTCGCGAATTGATTTTCGCGACCTGGTTAAGGATCTTGTGCGTGAATATCGAACCCGTATTGAATTACGCCAGATTGGGGTACGCCACGAGACTCAGATGGTTGGAGCCATGGGCAATTGTGGCATGACCTGCTGTTGTCGACGATACTTGCGAAAGTTCGCTCCTGTGACTATTCGTATGGCCAAAGAGCAAAACCTTTTTCTCAATCCAGCAAAAATTTCTGGTATTTGCGGACGACTTCTCTGTTGTCTTTCCTATGAACAGGAGAACTATGACATTTTTCATGCAATATGCCCAAGAATAGGCAAGAAATATCTGACAGACATTGGCACTGTGAAAGTATTGCGTGCTAACATGTTTCGCAATTCTGTTTCCATCCTGACAGAAAACAATGAGGAACAGACTCTTGCCATGGAGGAGTGGCAGGCCCTTTCCCCTCATCGTACCGAACAGCCCAAAAACGATTCGCCAAAATCATCTGTCGGTATCAAGGATGATGGCTTGCTTGTCATCTCTGCCACACCGGACACTGTGGATTCATTGGATTTCTTTAATGAGAGTCAGCTGGACTCAACGGGAATGGAATTGTCCGACCTGGCTGAGGGCAGCTTGGAAAACGACAAGGAAAAAGGGCAACACGATAACCACCACCGTCGTAAGCGTCGACGCAAGCCGCAAGGCAAACAATGATATACCATAGCATGGAGCTAAGCGTGAACAATTTTTTCATTACAACACCCATTTATTATGTCAACGCAAAACCACATCTCGGACATGCCTATACAACAGTCGTGGCTGATGCCATGGCCCGATATCACAAAATTCTGGGTGAGGAAACGCTTTTCTTGACCGGAACTGACGAACATGGAGACAAGATTGTCCGCGCAGCAGAAAAGGAAGGAAAAACGCCAAAGGAATTTGTGGATCAGATAAGTGCACGTTTTCAAAATTTGTGGCCACAGCTACACATTGCCAACGATCGTTTTGTGCGTACGACTGACACACAGCATGTTCGAACGGTACAGGCATTCCTGCAAAAGGTGTATGACTCCGGCGATATCCATTTTGGCGAATTCGGAGGACATTATTGCTACGGCTGCGAACGGTTTTATACGGAAAAGGAACTGGAAAACGGCCTTTGCCCACAACATTTGACCAAGCCGGATTTTATCAACGAAAATAACTATTTCTTCCGCATGTCCAAATATCTGCCATGGCTCAGAGAGTTCATTGCCGAAACCCCGGACTTCATTCGGCCAGAACGATATCGAAGCGAAGTTCTTGCCATGCTTGAATCAGGAGCACTGGAGGATTTGTGTATCTCGCGTCCCAAATCGCGTTTGACATGGGGTATCGAACTGCCTTTTGACAAGGATTATGTGTGTTATGTCTGGTTTGATGCGCTTATCAACTACATCAGCGCTCTTGGCTGGCCAGATCATAAAGACTTTAGGGCATACTGGCCAGGGGAACACCTAGTGGCCAAAGATATCCTTAAACCGCATGCGGTTTTCTGGCCCGCCATGCTCAAGGCAGCTGGATTGCCACTGTACAGGCATCTTAACGTACACGGTTACTGGCTTGTACGGGATACCAAAATGTCTAAATCTCTTGGAAATGTGGTTGACCCCCTCAGCATGAGCCAGCAATTCGGCATTGATGCCTTTCGTTATTTCTTGCTCCGTGAAATGCACTTTGGTTCTGATGCCAGTTTTAGTGAAGAGGCCTTGGTGAGCCGCATTAATGCAGATCTGGCCAATGATCTCGGCAATCTGTTCAGTCGTGTGCTTTCCATGACTGCCAAATATTTCAACAGTCGTGTACCCCGTCCCAAAACCTTCCAAGAAGACGATAGGAATATTGCCGATTTATGCGCTGACGCCATACGCAATTACATACAACTCTTCGGTAATGTTCAATTTTCCCAGGGCTTGGAATCTCTATGGGAACTTGTCCGCGCATTGAACAAATATGTGGATTCTCAGGCTCCTTGGAGCCTTGCAAAACAAGGCAATATGGAACGCTTGGCTACCGTCATGTATGTCCTTCTTTCTGCCATGCGAAAAACGGCTCTTTGCCTTTGGCCAGTCATGCCGCAAGCCAGTAACAGCATGCTTGAACAACTGGGACAGACAGTAAATCAAAACCGTGCGCCTGTCGCCAGCCTGGAACAAGAGGCAGACGGCTTGAACGGCATGGAACCGGGAACGCTTGTGGCGTCAAGTTCAAATCTTTTCCCTCGCATCGAAGTTAAGAAAAAAGTATCGTCCCAAAACAACAAGTCAACCAAAGCCCAAAAAACAGTGGATATCAGCAAAGAAACGGTTGATACCACAACAGCCATTCCGGTCGTTTCCCCCAAGGAAACGGTGCCTTTTGAACAGTTCAAGGGACTAGATATTCGTATCGGAACGATACGAAAAGCCGAGAAACATCCCAGCGCTGACCGTATCTTGCGACTTGAAATTGATTTCGGCGAGGGCGTTTGCAGGCAAATTCTTTCCGGCCTCGCAGAATATTATGCGCCGGAAGATCTGGTGAACAAACGCGTTTGCGCCATACTTAACCTCGAACCACGCAAAATTCGTGGCTTAGTTTCTTATGGTATGGTTCTCACGGCTGGCAACGACAAGCACCTCAGACTTCTGACCGTTGACCAGGATGTGCCTGACGGAAGCGAGGTCGCGTGAGCAGCAAAACTGTCATAGGGATACTGACCCTTGTGAGGTGGCGTCCGTTGGTCTCAGGGTATCATCCAAGCAGCTATCTAGAGTTTAGCTGCTCATGAAACAGACGTTCCAGCGCGGCGGCGTCCAATGGCGTCAGGTTAAAGCGCATGCCGGCTTCGTCAAGCAAGGTGGCAATGCTTGCCTCTGGACGAAGATTCTTTTGCTCAACCAGGTAGGCTGCTGCCTTACGCACCAGTTCGTTCTGTGAAACTATTGTTGCCATAACAATCTCCTTTTATTTAAGGGTAGCCTCTAAATCTCACCTTGGCAATACCGTATCCCTAGCAGAAATGTCCGACTGATCCAACGCATATGGGGAGACAAATGGACAATGTATTGATCGCAGCCGTTTTGAGTGTCATTGAAGGACTGACGGAATTTTTGCCTGTTTCTTCCTCGGGTCATCTGATATTGGCAGGTGAGATTCTCAAATTTTCTGGGGCAAAAGCCGCCACCTTTGATGTAGTTATCCAGTTTGGAGCTATTCTGGCGGTTGTGGTCGTATACTGGAAACGTTTCTTGGGTTTGGTACGGCCTCAGCCTTATGCACGTTTTGCCGGAACACGCGGCATTATGCTCCTGATTTTGACATCAATGCCAGCATGTCTACTGGGGCTGTTGCTTCACTCCTACATCAAGGAATATTTGTTCAAACCGGTGACGGTGCTTGCCGCACTTGTCTGCGGTGCTGTGATGATGATTCTTGTTGAGCGTCGTAAATTTAAACCCACATGCATCATGCTTGATGATATGACCCCACGCTTGGCTCTCGGGATCGGTTGTTTTCAATGTCTTGCGCTCTGGCCGGGCTTTTCCCGTTCCGCAGCCACCATCATGGGAGGCATGCTGCTCGGGGCACGACGTCCTTTGGCGGCTGAGTATTCCTTCATTGCCGCCGTCCCTATCATGATTGCTGCTACAGGCTATGACATGCTGAAGAACTGGCATCTTTTTACATCAGCAGATTTGCCTTTCTTCGCCGTGGGTATGGCAGGGTCCTTTGTTTCGGCACTGCTGGCGGTCAAGGTATTCATAGCCCTTGTCGGACGTCTGACACTGAAGCCATTTGCCATATACCGTCTGCTTCTAGCGCCTTTCGTATATTATTGTATGCTCAGCTGATTGGATGAAAAGAGGCACATACTGGAGTCAATGGCGAACCTGGAGTCCAAAGGCAAAACTGGGATACCTCCAAAATTTTACAAATCCCTAAGCTTGAAATGGTTCAAAGTCTAAACCTGTAAAAGCTGAACGATCTAACAGGGCTACCTCACTGTCTCGGACACAGGTGAAAAAAAGACTTGCCAGAAAATTGTTAATCAGGTAACTTACTCTCGTTATGGTGCAATTCATGGCAAGGTAGCTCAGTTGGTCAGAGCATGCGGTTCATACCCGCAGTGTCGAGGGTTCAAATCCCCCCCTTGCTACCATTTCCTTGTAACGGATTCCCAAGGATTTCTAAAAAACCTTGGGAATCCTTGTTTTTGGCGTGGCCGACGCTGCGTGGCCGCGCAGGAGATTTCACAGAAGCCCATTCGGGACGCCA
>JAGAEE010000203.1 GCA_017613295.1 Desulfovibrio sp.
TCAATGTATTTCTCTACAACCTGTGGCATGCCCCCGACGATCATATATTCACGGAACAGGTCCATGGCCATCTTGTGAAGCGGTCCGAGTGGACGTCGATGCAGAAAGCATTCACGCACCATCGGCATCAAATCCTCTCGTCCTTTGGCCCAGAGGAACTCCTCGAAGTCCATCGGATGCATCTGAATCCTGAGTTCCTCGCTCGGAATGACGATGTTCTCGACGTTTCTCTTGATGGAAATGAGCGAGCCGGTCTCAATGTAATGGTAGCGCCCGTCCTGCACGAGATACTTGATGGCCTCCCGCGCCCGCGGAAAGCGCTGCACCTCGTCGAAGACGATGAGCGAGTTGCCCCTCTCCAGCGCCACGCCGCTCCTGGCCTGGAGCATGAGGAAGAACTGGTCAAGGTCGTCCAACCGCTCGGCAAACAGGTCGCGGATGGCCTTCCTCGCCTTGGCAAAGTCGATGACAAGGTGGCTTCTGTACTCCGCCCGCGCAAATGCCTCGACGATGTAGCTCTTCCCGACACGGCGCGCCCCCTCGATCATGAGGGCGCACCTGTGCGCCTCGTCCCGCTTCCACCGAAGAAGCCTCTCGTAAATCTTTCTTCTCATGGAAAAACTTTCCCTCTCCACCCACGAAAAACGCGTTTCACTACACATTTTCCAGGGAGTTCCTAATGCCGTTCACTACACATTTTCCTGGGAGTCCAGAATGCCGTTCACTACACATTTTCCTGGGAGTTCCGGAAAACACGCAGAATATAGCACGCCTTCGGGAAAACGCGCTGCCCTCCATTGAAGGCTGGCAACACAAAACGGGCGCCCCGATGCCGGTTGCCCTGGCGGGAAAAAGAAGGCCGCGCCCCCCGTGGAGGAGCGCGGCCGTACCAATCCCTATTGTACTATGTACTATAAGGCGCGGGCTAGCCGTTCAGGCGGCCGAAGCCCTTCTTGGTCTCGCGGTTGACCGTGATGAGCTGGTCGTGGAGCGTGCCCTTCTTCTTGGCGTCGGCGAGCATGCCGAAGACCTCGTCGGCGGCCTTGTAGAAGAGCTGGCGGATTTCGGGAGTGTGGGCGACGGTGGGGTCGTAGCCGATGTCGGAGTGGATGAAGCCCTTGCCGATGATCTGCTCGGTGAAGAAGAGGGCTTCATCGGAATTGGCGAAATACGGCTTGACGAGAGCCGGCCACTTCATGGAGTTGCGGAAGCCGTATTCGACGCCATGGGCGGCGGCGATCTTGGGCATGGTCTCCATGAACTCGCGGGCCGTGTCGCAGATGATCTTGGAGGAGTTGATCTTCTCCATCTTGTTGAGGGTGGCCAGGGCGGCGACGGAGCCGACGCGCTCGGTCCAGTAGGTGCTGCTGATGAAGGCCTTGCCGGCGCCCTTCATGGCCTCCTTCGTGCCGATGACGGCGCCGCAGGGATGGCCGTTGCCCATCGCCTTGGCGAAGATGGCGATGTCGGGGTTCACGCCGAGCAGCTTGTGGGAGCCGCCGTAGCAGAAGCGCCAGCCGGCCGTGATCTCGTCGAAGATGAGCAGGATGCCTTCCTTCGTGCAGACCTCGCGGATGTGCTCCAGGAAGCCGGGGGCGGGATCGGCCCAGCGGACAGGCTCCATGAAGACGGCCGCCAGCTTGCCGCGGTTCTCCTTGATGACCTTGTCGAACTCGTCAAAGTCGTCGAAGTGGAAGGCGAGACTGGTGCCGCGCAGCTCGCGCGGGACGCCCCACGGCTGCATGCCGTCGATGACCTTGCCGAAGTGCGCCTCGTCCTCGCCCAGGTTCACCGCGATGTACCAATCGGTCCAGCCGCTGTAGCCACAGATGGCGATGCCTGACCTGTCGGTGGTGGCGCGGGCGATTCGGGCCGCGACGGCCGCGGTCTCGCCGCCGGTGCGCGCGAAACGGCAGCACTCCGCCCACGGATGGATCTCGCACAGCTTGTCGGCCAGCATGACCTCCTCGTAGCAGTTCTGGGAGCACATGCTGCCCTTCTGGACGGCTTCGATGACGGCGGCGGTGACGTCGGGATCGTTGAAGCCCAGGGAGCAGGCGGCGATGCCGTTGGTGGCGAAGTCGTAGAGGTGGCGATCGTCGTAGTCGATGATTTCGCAGCCGTGGGCCTCCTTGTAGTAGGCGGGCCACAGGCCGGGGGCGCGCATGGTCGGGTTCTTGCTCAGCAGCATGGTGCCGCCGCCAGGGAAGCGCTCGCAGGCGTGCGCGTACAGTTCATTGCCTTTGACGGGAATCTTGATCTCCGACATGTCGATTTTCCTTGTGGTTTGCGGGTTACTTTGGGGATTGGATTGGGAACTGCGAAATCGGTGCTTAAGATAATGCCATGTCGCCGTTTTTCATTCGGCGGATGTGCAAAACCGGCGGCTTTTCGCCGCCGGCACCCGACATCCACCCAAAAGGCCACCAAGGGGAAAGAACCGGCGGCTTGCCGCCGGCACCCAACATCCGCCGGAAAGACCACCCAGGGGGCTAGCTGCCCCATGCCGCTCCTGTTCTGGACGAAGGACCTTCAAATCAGGACACTCTTTACAAAGAGGTTCATTGCCCTGCAACGCCTCTACCACAGGGGCTTATATGCTGTGCGTAGGCATGCATATCCAGCTTGCCACCGCTGAAGGGAAATCTGGGCACATGAATCCAGTGA
This sequence comes from Desulfovibrio sp., assembly GCA_017613295.1. Lineage (GTDB taxonomy): Bacteria > Desulfobacterota > Desulfovibrionia > Desulfovibrionales > Desulfovibrionaceae > Desulfovibrio. The sequence continues at coordinate 2,668 of JAGAEE010000203.1, forward strand.
ACATTGCAACAAGGCTGTACAGCGTCTGGTTCAAAATTGATGTCATTGAACAGTTTAAAGCAAATGCGCATTTTGTCTCCTGGATCTAAACTGTCCTCCTCAAAATGGGCGCGTAACGATGCGGGCCACCTTGAAGTTGGACAATGATACTACTCCACCGTGACACTTTTGGCGAGATTGCGAGGTTGGTCCACGTCCTTTCCCAGATAGTCTGCGGTCTCGTAGCTGAAAAGCTGCACAGCAGGCAGTACGGCAAAAGCCGCTAGAAATCCTGGCAAAGAGGGGATATTCCACACATCGTCAGCCTTCACGTCCACCCCATCGTTGACCAGCGCGATAACCCTGCCCTGCCTGGCTTGCACCTCCACCAGATTGGAGACAACCTTGGGCAACAGGTCGTCGTCCAGTGCCAAGACAAAAGTGGGAAAGGTGGGATCTATGAGCGCAATGGGACCATGTTTCATCTCACCGGCCGCATAGCCTTCCGCGTGAATATAGGAAAGTTCCTTGAGCTTAAGCGCTCCCTCCAGAGCCAAAGGATAGCAATGCCCACGTCCAAGGTAGAAAAAATTCCTTGCCTGGGCATACTTGCGTGACAGTTCCCTGGCCCGTTTGTGCATCTCCGGAAGGGCCTCTGCAAGCACATTCGGCAACTTCTCAAGAACAGCAAGGACTGAATGACGATCCTCCATCGTCATGCTGTCCTTGCGACGTCCCCAATAGAGAGCCATGAGAGCCAACATGAGCATTTGACTGCACATGGCCTTGGTGGAGGCCACGCTGATTTCCGGTCCGGCCTGCGTGTAAAGCACGGCCTGGGCCTCGCGTGCTATGGACGACCCCACAACGTTACACAGTCCCAGGACGTGCACCCCATGCTCCCTGGCGATACGTAGTGCGGCCAAGGTATCGGCGGTTTCACCGCTTTGACTGATGACCAGCACCATATCGTCCTTTTCCAGCAGCAAGGTATCCCGATAGCGGAATTCCGAAGCTATCTCCACCTGCACAGGCACCTTGGCCCAATGTTCAAGCAGGTGCCGCCCCCACAAACCGGAATGGTAGGAAGTGCCACAGGCAACAATATACAGCCGGCGCGGTACTGGCAGAGCATCCAGCTCCCTGAGCAGCACATCGCCATGGCTCACACGTCCGGTAAGTCCGTCCGCAATGACTCGCGGCTGCTCGAAAATCTCTTTAAGCATAAAATGACGGTAACCGCTCTTCTGTGCGGCCTGCATGTCCCACTGAATGACCTGAGGTTCATGTGTTGCCAAAGAGAGATCCGCCAGTTGCAAAACCTCAAAGCCTGAAGCCGTCAAACGTACAATCTCACCATCCTCAAGAAAGAGCACCTTGCGCGTATAGGGGAGAAAGGCTGGGATATCGGAGGCGATGAAATTCTCTCCTGTTCCAATGCCAAAAATTAATGGGGCTGACATGCGTGCCGCGTACAGCACTCCCGGGTTTTCTTTGTCCATAAGGCAAACAGCATACGCTCCACGCGCTTCTCGAAGGGCGGCGGCAAAAGCGTGCAACAAATCCGGCTCGGTCTTGCGATGCTCGGCAATAAGATTTACCAGGACCTCAGTATCCGTTTCAGAACTGAAAACATATCCCTTATCAATCAGCGCGGCTTTGATTTCCTGAAAATTTTCTATAATGCCATTGTGTACCATGGCCAGCGTTCCGTCATTGGAACAGTGAGGATGCGCATTGCGCTCGACCGGTGCCCCATGCGTAGCCCATCGGGTATGCCCCATGGCACAGGTGGTCATGGTCACGCCGCCCTCATGGGCAAGCTTTTCCTCCAGCGCTGCCAGCTTGCCCGTGGCGCGAACCACATGCAAATGCCCCTGTCTGGCAAAAGCCACACCTGCGGAATCATAGCCCCTGTACTCAAGCCGGCGCAGCCCTTCAATCACTACGGGAACCGCAGGCCTATGCCCAGCATATCCTATAATGCCACACATAAACTTCTCCTTCCGCTTTTACGCACAGCAGGACGGGACACCATGCTGACGAGACTTTTCCCATAAAATGGGGTCGAAGCCAGGCAAAGACTCCGACCCCTGGACAGACGCTTTCCACTGGTACCAAACACAGGCGCCGTCACACAAATGCTTCAATACACAAAGGAACTTTTGATCAATGCAATTACATGTTCTTTCTGTCTACAAGATCCATATTGCGCACTTCAACTTTGGCGTTGGTTAACAAACGCTGCATGAAAACCGCAAATAGCCCTTCGGCGCGTTCTCGGCGCGCTGCACTGACCATGATATCCTTGACGGAATCCCACTCGGCCGCGGGGGCAGGTTGCAGGAGGCCGACGTGTACTAAAACGACCCCCTTCTCCTTGGCATTCTCCACAACAAAAGGTTCAGGCAACCATTGACCAGGCTCTGCGGCAAATACGGCAGAGGACAAAGCTGGCAAGGGGTGGAAATCCGCCAGAGCCCCCTGGCGTTCCATGGGCTCTGCTGTCCGTATACCCATACCAGTCTTGAGCGTGGGATTGAGAGGTCCGTCCACAAGCTTCTTGCGACGTTCCACAGCGGCTGAAACGGCGACATCCAGGGCCTTTTTGCCCTTCAGGCGTTCCACAATTCTGTCGCGTACGGCAGGCAACGATTCAGTGGACGCCGGTGTTGACTGGAGGATACGTGCCACCACATAGGCATCGCCCGATTCCAAGGCCCTGTCCATGGGCGCGTCGGCAGGTGTATTCACCAGTGCCACGGCATCGTCGGCTTTAATGCCCAGTTTTTCCTGCAAATCTTCGGCAGAAGCAGGACCGACCTCCTCTACCCGAAGACCAAAGGCCTGCGCACTTTTTTCCAAAGGCTTGCCCAGGATATTGTCTTCAATGAGATTGTCCAGCACATCACGCAGCTTGTCTGTCCCCTGCTCCTGGGCCATAGTCTGACGCACCTCGGGGAGCGCCTCTTCAAAAGAGCGCACACCTGCTTCCCGTTTCTCCTCAACCTTGACAATATGTATGCCAAACTGGCTGCGAACGGGCTCAGAGAGCGTACCAGGCTTAAGAGCAAAAGCCACTTTTTCAAAAGGCTCAACAGTCATGCCACGCTTGATCCACCCTAGATCCCCCCCAGGGCCAGCCGCATTGGGACCATTATGAGCATCGGCCACTTCGGCAAACTTCTTGCCACTCCCGAGTTCGGATAGGATAGCCGTGGCTTTTTCCTGAGCCTTTTTCACATCGGCTTCACTCGCATCCTCTGCCAACGGCACAAGGATATGCGCGGCCTTGACTTGTTCCTCCTGTGAAAAACGGGAAAGATTGGCATCATACCAGGCACGCGCCTCAGCCTCGCTGATGGATTCCGGTTTTACGAGAGATTCCGGGGCAAGACGGATATAGGCGATGGAAACCTTGGCAGGAACGGCAAATTCGGCTTTGTGTTCCTCATAATACGAAGACACATCAGCATCATTGGGGGTGGAGCTGTCCACATACTGGGAAACTGGCATAAAGATGTAGTCGACCGAGCGCTTTTCTCGTAAAAAATCATGACGTTTACGCACCTCATCCTCGTTCAACCACGCGGCGGCCGTAATCAGGTCATGAACCTTCTGACGCAGGATCTCCTCACCCATTTCGTTCTCGTACTGAGCGGGTGTCATGCGCTGGGACTCAAGCACACGCTGGTAAACCGCCGGGTCAAACTGCCCCCTGTCATTCTGGAAAGCCTTAATCTGGCCCACAGCAGCACGCAATTCCAGCGGCGTGACGGCAAGCCCTGCTTTTGCAGATTCCTGCTTAAGCAGAGTCTGTTCCACAAGACCCCGCAAAACCTGACGACCCAAAAGCTGTTTGAACTGCTCACGATTAAGGCCAGGGTTTTGACGAAGCAGGGATTCTTCAGCACGTCGGTACGCCATTTCAAAATCACGTGCCGTTATGGCATCACCGTTGACAGTGGCCACAAGGTTTGCCGTGTCACCTTCATTCAGGCTGCCCACGCCCCAGAATACAAAGACAAGAATGATGACACCGAAAGCCAACTTGACCCCGAAAGACTGGGCATTGGAACGAATATATTCGAGCATGCAAACACCAACCTGCGTGATGGTTCAATGGAACGCAACACCATACATGCAGTACCGTCAAAACTCAAGGATTTGACGGCACGCAAGCCTTTACGAGTCCATACCTATTTCATTATTACGGCATTTTTATCAAGACAGGCTGTCATATGCAGCTGCCGCATGCGCAACCAGACAAGCGCTCCCCACAGCAATCCGAAACTGACCACACACGCCAAGACCGTTAGACGCATTTCAGGTTCCAGACCTCCGCTACTGCTGCCAAACACGGCAGGGTGAATGGAGCGCCAAACACGCGCCGAAAAAAACACCAGGGGGACGTCCAGAAAGGCCACCACTCCCACAACGGCACAGACAATACTGCGTCGCTGCTGAGAAAAATCCAGCGCCCTCACGATCAGGTATCCGGCATAAATAAACCACATGACCAAGGTGGTGGTCAGACGCGGATCCCATGTCCACCATACCCCCCAGGAACGACGTGCCCAAAGCATGCCCGTTGCCAGCGCAAGAGCGCACAGCATCACACCAACCTCTGCCGAAGCCTGAGCCAACCTGTCTGCTGAGGGTTTGCGCCGCCATAAATATATGGCGGATGCCACAAAGACAACAAAGAAACTCGTCAATGCCCACAAAGACAAAGGCAGATGAATATAAAAAATTTTTTGTACCAACCCCATGGTCGCCTCTTCCGGCGCATGGAAATAGATAAGCCATTGACAGACAGCCAATGCCATGCCGCCCAGAAAAGCCATGACTTGTGGAAATGACGAATATCTGGACATCAGTCGTCCCCGAAATAAATGTACGCAAACAGGGCCAGCCCTGACCCCAGAAATACAGCGTCAAAGGCTGCAGACACACCCAACCAGACAGCACTACCATCAGGCGAGACAGCCCCAAGAGCTTGCGCCCAAATGCTGATAGCCGCAAGGAGTAAAGGCACAAGCAAGGGGAAAAGGATAATGCTCAGCAGGGATTCCCTCGCGGCCTGTCCCTGGGCTAATGCCCCTAGAAGGGAGCCGAGGGCACACATGCCAACATCTGTCAACACCAACGACAGAAACATTTCTGGCAAAGGTCCTGATATTTCTTGCCCCAAAAAAATCACTGTGCTTGGTAAGAACACACACTGTGCCAGCAGCAGCAGGCAAAGGCCGGCACAGCTTTTGCCAAGCCACACGGCCTGAACGGGAGCTGGAGAGAGCAGGAGCCCGAGACGGGCGCTGTTAGTTTCTTCCAGGGCATACAGCTGGTTGAAGATGAGGATCTGACAGAAAACGGAACTTATCCAAAAAACGGCCGCCGCCCCTTGGGGACTCATGCTTTCTCCCACTCTCTGGGAAAGGCTGAAGACAAAGAGCAAAAGCAATCCCAGCAGCAGGGCCTGAACAAGGCCACTCCCCCGAAA
>JAGAEE010000204.1 GCA_017613295.1 Desulfovibrio sp.
ATGCGACGGCCAATGGCCCCGAAGCCTACCAGGCCCATGGTCATGCCTTCTAGGCATACCGGAGAACTTTTCCAGTAGCACCAGCTTCCACTGGCCAGCCAATCTCCCTGTTTGACAGAACTCGTATGTAGACTGGTGTGACGACACAATTCCAGCAAGAGTGCCATGGCGTGCTGTGCCACGTCACTGACGCCATAGGCCACCACGTTGCATACAGGTATGCCGCGACTGGCCATGGCATCGATGTCAACGATATTGTAGCCGGTGGCGAGCACACCCACCATGCGCATGGCCGGCAGGCAATCCAGCGATGAGGCAATCAGCGGAGTCTTGTTGGTGAGGACTACTTCAGCATCTGCGGCATGCTCGGTCAACTCTGATGGCGAGGTTGATGGGTGAATGACCGTTTCTCCCAATGTGCAGATGGGGGTCCAATCTACGTCACCGGGGTTCAGCACAGCACCATCAAGAATGGAGATCTTCATAGTCATACCCTCCGCTTGGGCTGAGGTGTGGAAAACCATATTCACCTTGCTTGGCAAGGGTGTCAAGCGATGGGATTTTAAGATGCTCAAGGATAAAAAAAAGAGCCATCCGAAGATGGCTCTGTGACTACAGAAGATGTAATCCTAGTGGGCAATCACGCGGAAATCATCGCGACGATTTTTGGACCATGCGGCTTCACCGCTGCCCTGTACGGCCGGATTCTCCTTACCATAGCTAATCATTTCGAGCTGGCCGGGATTCACGCCGAGGGTAACCAAGTATTCATAGGAGGCACGAGCACGACGTTCGCCGAGAGCAAGGTTGTATTCCTGAGTGCCGCGTTCGTCGCAGTTGCCTTCAATGCGCACACGAATGGAAGAATACTTCTTCAGCAAGTCTGCCTTGGTTTTCAGCATATCCTTGTATTCGGGCTGAATATTGAACTTGTCAAAGGCAAAATATACCCGAGCATCAGTAATCTGCTCAATGGCGGCGCGCATTTCTGGTGTCATACCATCATCATAGGCGGGTTCGCTGGTGGTTTTTTTGGCACAACCAAAACCGGCGGCAAGGGCCATAACCAAAGTGAGAATAAGAGCGTAGCGTTTCATTGTATCCTCCTGAACAGCTTTCTCCAAAAAAATACCTTTCCTTTCAGCACACACGGGGCCATATGCCCAACAAAAGAATGGTATCTGTCCCAAGAATTTTGTCAAGGTGTTGAAAGGGGTTTTAGACGATTTTCGTAAAATTATTTTTACTTTTTCCCTCCACCGGGCAAACCCCAACGGGGAAAGTAGGCCGCGCCGCCAGTGGGCACCTGTTTGGCATCGCCCCCATGCCTGGTGGTAAGATAGATCCCGTGACCACCACGTGTGGACGCGAAGGCAATGAAGTAGCTGTCAGCACAGAAAGAAGGCTGTTCATCACTGCCAGGGCCGAAGGTAATCTGGCGCTCTTCACCGGTCATCATATCTTGAACAAAAATACGGTGACCGTATTCCGTCATGCGGCTGTACACAACTAGGGTTCCGTCGGGTGACAGATTGGCTTCGGTATTGTAGGTGCCGTTCTTGCTGACACGTGTTACAGATCCGGATCCAAGGTCCTTGAGGAAAATTTGCGGACCTCCCATGCGTGAGGATGTAAAGGCCATCTTGGTGCCTGTCTTGTCAAACGTGGGCGAGACATTAATGGAGTTGCCTCCCTCGAGAATGCGTTCTTTCTGGAAGACGTGATTCAAGAGAAAAATGACAGGATATTTGCCGTTTGACAGGGCCACGGCCACCTTATTGTCGGGCGTGAACGCCGGACCGATGACCACGTTGCCGGGAAAACGGATACGCTGTACCTTGCCGCTTGCGCGATCCCAGACACCAAGAGCATGAGATTGCTTGTCAATGTGGCTGAAAACGACAAAACGGCCGTCAGGAGACCAAGCAGGAGACATGGATTCTCCCGGCATGTTGGTTATCTGCCGTAAATCACGCCCCGTGGGTTTGACCAGCCAGACATTGGCGTTCATTTTGCCATTTTTTTTCACAAAAGCCAGGGTTGAGCGGAAGAAGGAACCATCACCTGTCAGTGTTTCGAGCAGATCAGCACAGAAGCGGTCGGCCACTTCAGGAAGGTCCTTGGAGCTGACCTTGGGGTATTCCTTGCCAAAAAGACGTCCCCCGGTGTTCGTTTCAAAGGCTCGAATCTGAACAGGTCGAGTCCCATTGTCGCCTTCAGGCCAATAAGTGGTCACCACAATATCTGAGCCGGCAAGCTGAAAGCGTTTGAAGTCCAGAGAAGGGGGCTCATAACCTGCCAATACGGTCCCGCCAAGTACCGCTTTGGGATCCGTCAGTCGCATGAATGGCAAAAAACTTAAATTTTGCTGTACAATTTGCTGCAGTTTAGCCCCCATGCCCGTGGCTTCCGTTTGTGGACCTCTGATAGGGGCTGCAAGAGCCAAATTGACGATATTCTGGCCTGGACCATAAATATCGACGCGCATGGCTGCCTGCACGGAATTACCAGATATCAGCCATCCACCAAAGACAAGGAGTAAGAGCAATTTTTTCATCGCAATTTCCTTCGTTTTTTTAAATTCATTTGTGCGCCCGTGTAAGCAACATTGTTAGGGAAACGGTCATGGTGTTCCCTTTAAAAAAACATGCCTGTCATCGGCGGTCAACACATAAGGCCTTCTTATTAGCCTCTGACGGAACTCCTTACCGACGCGTCATTGTGAGCGTGATATCCAATATGCCATTGATGGCTTCTGGCGGTGCGGACAGTTTGCCCATGCGGCGTATGCCCGAGCGTATGGCCTTGTCAAGATATACGTCGCCCGATGAAGACAGAGTCGTCAATTTTTTAACAGTACCATCAGGGGCGATTTGCAGCCTCAGTAAAGCCGTATACGTGCCAGGCTGAGTTTCTGCTGGGATAACAACAGTTTTCTTTAAACGTGATTCAACGTCGCGGCGATAGGCTGTCGTCGTGGCTGAAGGTACGTCAGAGGATTTTTGTGGCTGTAGCGTACTGTTTGTCGGTCTGGCGACGTTCGCTGGAGGGACACTGGCGGATTTACTCTCCATGATAGTGGGAGTAGCAGCTTTCCGTATTGTTGTTGAAGCGTTTGCTGATGAGGAAGATTCGGCAGACGCAATACGCTGCGTGGCAGGCGAGCTTTTGGCGTTTTGCGTGGCAAAGGTTGGAGCTGGAGGTCGTGGTTTTTCGGTATTGCGTTTGGCAGGGGCTGAAGGGGCGATCGGAGCCGTGCGTACGGTGGGCAATTCCTTGCCACTGGCTTTGGCGGCAGCTTCAGCGCGCTGCCGTGCATTTTTTTCCATAGAAGAGGCTTGCTGATCCTTTCTTGTTGCCTCTGCCTTGGTTTGAGCCATGATTTCTGTACGCATGGCCGCTTCGGTGTCCAAGGGCATGGGTTGAGCTTTGCCCTTGGGGGAGCCACTCCAGAAGGTCATGTAAATGTTCAGAGGTTGAGCATAGGGTGGTGTACCAAATGGCCCGGTCTTTTTTATTGCCCCGCAAGCGGCATCATCAAAAGCTTCGAGACCAGAAGAGGAAAGAACTTTGCAGAATTCAACTTTTCCGTTTTCGTCTATGGTGATTTTAACGCGTACTTCAAAATCGTTTTTGAGAGACGGAGGTGGCGCCCACGTGCGAATGACGGCAGAGGTCACTTTATTTGTGTAGTCCGCGTCCAGCCCACTACTGACAATAGCCGCAGCATGTCCCGTACCATCAGGGCAGAGTAAAAGAGTCAGAATCAGGCTGGCACCCAATCTCAACAAGGCAGGTGGTATTGGCAGACCAACGGGCATGAAAAACCCCATTTGCACAAATAATAAACAAAAGCTGTGAGTGCGAGTCAGCGTCCCATCATTTCGTCCAGTGTGAATACCAGGTCTAGATCACCATAAGCAGACGAGGGAGGTGGCGGAAAATCTCCACTTTGGCTTGTGCGTACAATAGCGTTAACAGCCGATGCGTCAAATTGCGCATTCCCGGAGCTTCTTGTTATGGTGGTCTGTTGTACTTTGCCTTGTGCGTCAACTTTGACATTGACAACACAGCGCAGGTTGATCCGACCTGCTGAGGCGAAACCCCAGTTGGGACGAACAGCCAGCATGACCTGACCCATATACACATCCCCCAGTCCGCCTCCGCCGGGACCTTCACCTTCGCCTCCGCCACCTCCTCGATTGCCGCCAGCTCGGCGTCTCGCCTGAGCCAGGGCCTGTTCAAC
>JAGAEE010000205.1 GCA_017613295.1 Desulfovibrio sp.
CTTATTCCGTTTTCTGCCCATCTTAAAAAACCCTGTGGATAGCGGATTTTTTGAGTTTTCTTTCCCAACACCATTCCCAACACGCAAGGTAAAAATAGCGCAGAATTTGGAGTAAATCAATTAGTTGTGTTTTTAAAAATCTTTTATAAATAATGGGTTATAGCAATCAGTCAAAATAGATAGTAACTACGCACAAGGGACTTCTAAGCTCTTGGTCACGGGTTCGATTCCTGCCGGGCGCACCAATAAAATCAAGGGCTTACGGAAATACTTCTTGTAAGCCTTCTTCTTTTCCCAACACGAAAAACATATAAAAAGCCCCCGCAGGAAAAGCATCTCCTAGCGAGGGCATTATTGGACAAAGAGTGCTTCCTATTGCTTTTGAACAACTAAGCCAGCACGCAAAAAAAATTGTTCATGCCGAGCTGAAAGTAATGGTGTGAAAAACCGTTCACGCCAAAGCCGTTCCTCACAAAGAGCTTCTGCAGGCTATCGCGGGTGAAGTAACGCTTGTGGTCGCGGATTTCGTCAGGATTCACGATACCGCACTTGAAGGACAAAAACTCCAGCACGGGCTTGGCCCACACGCTTGGCACGGTACCGCAAAACACGCCACCAGGACGCAGCACGCGGTGGATCTCATTCACAATGGCATCCACTGCCTGCACGTGTTCCAGCACGGCCAGCATGGTCACCACGTCAAAACTGGCATCGTCAAAGGGCAACCTGTCATCCAATTTCACTCGTCGTGTGGTGATTTTGTCCGTGCTGATTTCAGGAGCTTTCATGTCAATGCCCACTCCACAGTCGATATAGGGGGCGACAGCCTTGAGAAAGCCTGCCTGCCAGCCACAGCCCACATCAAGCAGACAGCAGTGAGGATAGTTGCGCAGCACGGGCATTATCCGGCGTATGCGCAAGTGTCGCAGCAGGGGTTCCAGAAACTCTTCACGCATGGGCACGTATTCCCCCTCAGTCACCATTCGCTGTCTCCGAGAGACTGGCATCCTGTGATCTGGTAGCGGCAAAAGGCTCTTTGTGCTCCTGGCGTTCGTTTCCCATGACGCAGATGCGCCACCTCCTCAAGACGCGGGGAAGCCTTTCCCGATGCCACAAACACGGCGTTGTGCGTTTTCATCAACAGCACTTCACGCAAGGCGATATAGGCAAACAAACGACTTCTGGCATTGTGGCAATGCGGGATGAGGCAAGGCATATTTATGTCCATTATAAACCTGCTAATGGGCACACACTACTTTCCGGCCAACGGGAATGTCAACATGTTGTTCTCATAGAAATTCATGCAAAGTTTTTGTTGATGCAGGAGTTCGACCATACTCTCCGTACCGAATAATTGACGCTAGCCAGTTCAAATACGTGCTGAACCAACGCACGCATTTTGCTGAAATTTTCTCACATTTGTATATTTTCTTAACCAAACAGAAGTGTTACAGTTCGCGGAGACGCTTACCTCTCCACCTGTTAAAGGATAGAAACCGACCATACCGGCTACTGTCAATATAAGGGCAGTGGCCGTCACACATTGATACGTTGAGGACGTAAGGTACAATGCCCCCGCACTCTCTCACTCTGGTCATCCCGTGCTACAATGAGGAGCGTACTCTCAAAGCCTGCGTAGAACGCTGTCTGGAACTTCAACACCATGGTATCACCCTTGAGCTGCTCATCGTGGATGACTGCTCAACAGACGGAAGCCGCGCTATCGCACAGCAGTTAGTCGCCCAACACCAAGAGGTACGGCTGCTCACCCACGAACACAACCGTGGGAAAGGCGCTGCACTGCGCACGGGCTGTGCCAACGCCACGGGAGACTTTGTGGGCATTCAGGATGCCGACGCCGAATACCAGCCCCTTGACTATCTCACCCTGCTCCAACCTCTCCTCCTGGATAAGGCAGACGTGGTCTACGGCTCGCGCTACCTCAAGCAGGAGACACGGCGCGTGCTGTACTTCTGGCACACATGGATGAACAGGGCTCTGACCTTTGCCTCAAACATGTTCACTAATCTGGACATTTCGGACATGGAGACCTGCTACAAGCTCTTCCGACGCGATGTCATCCAGAAGATTAGCGGTCTGCTCAAGGAAGACCGCTTCGGCTTTGAACCGGAAGTCACTGCTCTGGTGGCCCAGGGTCGATACCGCGTGTACGAATGTGCCATACACTACGAACCCCGCACGTATGAGGAAGGCAAGAAGATCGGCTGGAAAGACGGCCTGCGGGCGCTTTACTGCATCCTTCACTACGGGGCGCCGAAAGCTCCCGTCCCCATGCAGGTACTGCTCTATCTCTTCATCGGCACGTTCTGCGCCTTGGTCAACATGCTGGCCTTTGCCGTGCTGCTGAGCAGTTTCTCACTGATAGTGGCCACGGTAACGGCCTTTGTTCTGGCTGCCGCCTGCAACTACCTGCTCTGTCTCGCCATTCTCTTCAGACACAAGGCCCGCTGGACAGCCGTGGGCGAGGTGCTCTCCTACCTCTTGACACTGAGTATCATGGGATCGTTTGACTATGTGATGACATATGGCCTCATTGCCCTCGGTGTCGGACCCGTGTGCAGCAAGGCCGTGGCGGCTGTCGTCGGTTTTGCCGGCAATTTTCTGTTTCGGAAGTATCTGGTATTCTGATGGAAATCGCTGTCATTCTCCTTTTCACGCTCGTTATGTATGCCCTTGGCAGACTTCTGGTGCACGATGCCTGTGACAACGTTTTTCTGCGCTTCTTTTTGTGCGGCACCACAGGACTGGCCATCACCATGGCTGTCTTCACCGCCCTTTCGGCTCTCCATGGGTTCAATTCCATAACCATTGCGCTCTATGCCGCCCTGGCCATTGTTCCATGTGTTTGCCAGCGTGGCAAACCATCCATGCCTGACTGGCGCTTTCTCCTTGTGTTCTGCTGCGTATTTGCCAACATTGTGGTGTACGCACACCACCCCTGTGACGGTTTCGACGCCGGCATGTACCATTTGCCCCTGGCCCGCGCCATTGCGGAAAGCGGCAGTATGCCCGTGCTCGAATATGTCCGCTTCCCCTTCTTTCCCCTAGGAGGAGAGATCCTCTTTGCCTTCGGCATGATGACAGTGGGCACTGATTTCTTTATTAACCTTCTAGCCTCCCTTCCCCTGCTCTTTGTGGCGTTGGGCTTGATCGGCCTGTGTCAGAAGCACTGCGGGAGTCTTGTGCCCGGAACTGTGGCGGCCTTTGCCCTGCTCAGGCTCACCAACATGGAGTTCGGCCAGGCATACGTAGACACCCTGCTCGCCCAGTTCTGCTTTGCGGCCACGCTGTTTCTGCAGTGTCACCTGGAGACCCCAAAAAAGGAAACCCTGTCACTCGCCGGCATCGCTGCGGGTTCGGCCATTGCCGTCAAATATGTGGGCCTGCCGTACGTGGGACTGATGGGTCTTGTCTTTTGCGCCTTTGACAAAAAAATGTCAGACTTGGTGCGCCTCGGTACCGCCATATTGCTCATTGGCGGATTCTGGTACGCACGAAGCCTCCTGCTTACCGGCAACCCCTTCCACCCCTTTCTGGGGGCACTCTTCGGGTACTCAATCTGGACAGCACAGGACGTGTTATACTGCCATTATTACACCGCACATACCGGTGTGCCAAAAGAATTGACCAATTTCTACAGAGCCTTTGCCATCATCAACTGCCCCTATGCCCCCGCATTTCTCCTGGGCATATTCTGTAAAAACCTCCGTTTCCTGTTCTTCACCTGTCTCGCATTTGTGAGTTTCTGGTTCTTCTATGCCCAGACAGACCGCTTTGTGGTATGTGCCCTTCCGCTCTGCTTCGGGATCGCCTCCATTGCCATTTTCCGCGTGGTACGGCTGGACAAGCTGCCCAGACCGGCAAAAATGCTGCTCACCTGCGCTTGCGCTCTGCTGTTGCTGTATAATGCAGGTATGCTTAACCCCATGCTCGACCGTAAACTTTCAGACATACCCGGGTATGAGCTGGTCATGCAGGCCAATAGCCAGGGATCAATCATGGTCACCCTGGGCTTTGAAAGCTGCAAGTACCTCTTTAAAGGCGCCATGTATGGAGACGTGTTTGGACCCGTACGCTATGTGGACATGCTGACCAAGGACGACAAGCTCAACGTGGAATACATCAAAGCCGCCATGATAAAGTATCATGCCACGTTGTTCTTGGTTTCAAGACAAGTTGCCATGATGGACGAAAAAGAAGGCAAAATATATATTAGGACAAGTAAAATTCACTGTGACCCCATTGAAATGAGAAACAGTTTTACGCTCCTCGCCGAGAACAGAGACGGATACCTCTTTTCCCTGAATGGTAAGCGTTAATCTTACTGTGTGAAAAAGGAATCTGTCTGCTAATGGTGGGAAAAGGCCAAATCTGAACTGTTCAACCAGTAATTGACATGTAACCTCCGATACCTTGATCAGGGTTACTTTAACATAGAGCAACACTACTAGTTCCCCGACAAAGCCAGGGGGATTTCCCACTTTAATAAAGGGAAACCGTCTGTTAACTGGCGCACCTCGCTTTTAGCAATCAGTGAAGCAAAGGAAGAGTTACGGCACGAACTCGTCTGAGTGGGCGTTAACCTTTTTGTCGCCTCTTTTTCGTTTCGACGGCTTTTGTCTTACGAGAATAAATTCATATGAAGTGACTTTTTAAGGCTCGACTAC
>JAGAEE010000206.1 GCA_017613295.1 Desulfovibrio sp.
CCCCCGCCTGAACAAATCGCCGTGTCGTCGCATCAAGCCAGTCGCCAAGACGCACAAACTCAATCTTCCGTACTGACATCGGTGGAGGCGGCGCTCTTCCCGGCACGGCGCGTTCGCGTAGATTTTTTTCCCTCGCCTTCGAACACCAGCGCCAGCAGTTCGTCATAGTGGGTTGCCGGATGCACCTCTATGCGGCTGAGCAGGTTCTTCGGCACGTCTTCCAGATCCTTCATGTTCTGCCGGGGAATGAGCACGTGCTTGAGCCCCCGTGCCACGCCAGCCAGAATCTTTTCCTTGATGCCGCCCACTGGCAGAACCCTGCCCTGAAGCGTTATCTCACCGGTCATGCACACGTCGGCCCGCACGCGCCGTCCCGACAGGGCAGAGATGAGCGCCGTTGTCAGGGTGACGCCAGCCGAAGGACCGTCCTTCGGTGTGGCCCCAGCGGGCACGTGGATATGCACGTCGTGCTTGGTTAGGAAGCCGGCATCCACGCCAAGATTATCAGCGCGGCTGCGTATGTAGCTCAGGGCGGCCTGGGTGCTCTCTTTCATGACGTCGCCCAGCTGGCCCGTGAGGGTAAGGGCGCCCTTGCCCTTCATCACCGTGGCCTCCACCGTGAGCACCTCACCACCGGCCGCCGTCCACGCCAGCCCAAGAGCCATGCCTGGCACAAGGGACTTTTCCTTCTCGTCTTCAATAAAGCGCGGCGCCCCAAGCATTTTTTCCACCTCTGCCGTGCCCAGGCGGAAGGGGCCCGCCTCGCCCTCAGCCTTACGACGGGCAACCTTGCGACATAGGGAGGCCAGCTCGCGCTCGAGATTGCGCACGCCCGCCTCCCTTGTGTATTCCCGAATGACCCTGTTCAGGGCCGCGTCGGTGAGTTTCATGTCAGCGGAAGTGAGACCGTTGTCCTTTTCCTGCTTGGACAGAAGGTGCTTGCGGGCGATCTCGGCCTTTTCCTGCTGCGTATAGCCGGACAGGGAGATGACCTCCATACGGTCCCGCAGAGGGGACGGAATGGTGTCCAGATGATTGGCCGTGCAAATGAACATGACCTTGGAAAGGTCAAAGGGCACGTTCAGATAATGGTCAGTAAAGCTATAATTCTGCTCTGGATCCAGCACTTCCAGCAGAGCGGACGAGGGGTCTCCCCTGAAGTCCGTGCCCAGCTTGTCCACCTCGTCCAGCATGATGACGGGATTGCGTGTTCCCGCCTGCTTGAGAGCCTGAATAATGCGCCCCGGCATAGAGCCAATATAGGTACGCCTGTGCCCGCGAATCTCGGCTTCGTCGCGTATGCCCCCCAAGGAAAAACGCTGAAACTTTCGCCCCAATGCCCTGGCGATGGAACGCCCCAGCGACGTTTTGCCCACCCCCGGAGGGCCTGCAAAGCAGAGGATGGGGCCCTTGGACTGAGGATTGAGCTTGCGCACGCTCAGAAACTCGAGAATGCGGTCCTTGACCTTGACAAGCCCGCAATGGTCCTCGTCGAGCACCTCCTTGGCACGATGAATGTCCAGCCGGTCACGTGAGAGTTTTTTCCACGGCAACTCCACCAGCCAATCCAGATAGGTGCGAGCCACAACGGCCTCTGAAGACTCGGCGTGCATGCTCCCAAGTCGGCGCAACTGCTTGTCCGCCTCCTTGCGCACGTCCTTGGGAAGACCCGCCTTGTCCAGGGCTTTTTTGAGGTTGTCCAACTCTTCCTCGCCGTCCTCGCTCTTGTCGCCCAGCTCGTTGTGGATGGCCTTGAGCTGCTCGCGCAGGAAATAGTCCTTCTGCGCCTTATCCATGCCTTCACGGGCGGAGGTCTGGATGCGCGCCTGCACTGTGGCCACCTCCACCTCGCGCTGCAACTGGGTATTGACCAGCTCCAGCCGCTCCACCGGATCCTCCGTTTCGAGAATGCGCTGCGCGTCGTCGATTTTCATTCGCATGTTGGCGGCAATGAGATCGGAAAGACGCCCCGGGTCGTCCACCCCCTGCAGAACCGATATCACGTCCGGTGAGGCCATGCCCCGCAGGCTTAAAACCTTTTCACTCTGTTCACGCACGGAACGCAGCAAAGCCTCCAGCCTGGTATCGTGCACCGTGGTACGCTCCGGCACGGGTTCGATGGCGGCCTCCAGATAGGGCTCGACGCGCCGGTATTCCGTTACACGGGCGCGCTGTACCCCCTGTACCAGAAGCTTCAGCTTTGCGTCCGGCATCTTGAGCATGCGCAAAACCTGCACCACGGTGCCCACCGTGAAGAGGTCTTCCGGACCGGGCTCGTCGGTGCTCTCTTCCTTCTGGGCGCACACCAGCAGATACCGACCAGATTTCAGGGCCGCTTCCACAGCGCGGACGGAACTCTCCCTCGTGATGAACAGCGGCAGAATCATGTAGTTGAAAATCACCACGTCGCGCACCGGCAGAACGGGAATCACGTCGGGGAGTTGCAGCATCATGTCCTCCGGGGTGCCCTCGTGTTCCCGCTTTTCCTCGACGGGTTCTGTACTGGCGCTCTCCACGGCAGCGCCGTCCGGCGCCCCATTCTCATTCTCGTCAACCATATGTGCTCCTGAATGCTCAAAAACGCTGTGACTGCCGCATACTGTAGCAGTCCGCGTCCGTAACAATAACATGGTCCAGAAACCGCAAATCCATATGCGATGCCAGACGTTTCAGCTCTTCCGTCACCTGCGTGTCCTGAGGCGACGGTTCCGCATTGCCGCCCGGATGATTATGCACCAGAATAAAACCACTGGCCTTGTGCGCCAAGGCGACCTCCAGTACATCCCTGGAACTGATCGACACCCCGACTACACCGCCTTTCCTCAGCTTTTGCCAAGCAATGAGCCTGTTGCCTCCGTCCAGCAGCGCAAGCCAGCACTCCTCGTGCGGGTTGCCCCCCAGACGTGCCTGTGCCATGCGGGCCACGGCCTGCGGACTTGCCAGCACCTCCCGCTGGAAAACCGCCGCCCCCTCGTAGCGCGCACGAAGCTCACGCAAGAGTCTCCAGAAAGCGAGCAGCCCCGGGCCAAAGCCCGATACCTGCATGAGTTCGTCGGGACGGGCGTCCAGCACGCCCCGCATGCCGCCGAAACGGCGCAGCAATTCCTTGGCCAGAGGCTTGGTGTCCTTACGCGTCAGGCAGTAGCCGAGCAGCAATTCCAGCACTTCATAGTCTGCCACCGCGTCGGGGGCCTGCTCCAGCCTTTGCCTCAATCTGACGCGGTGCCCCAGATAGGAGGCGGGGACAGAATCGGTCTTTGCTGTCATACAATAAGCAGTCCTGAAGGTTAGGCAAGGGGGGAAATGTCAGACAATGGAATCTTGCCCTGGCCAAGAAGAGCCGTCATCTTCACCGCCATGGATTCCAGGCTTTGAACGGGCGTGCGGCGGCCGCTCTTCACATGCCATTCCGCGTCCACAAGGACGGACATGGCCCGGGCAATGCCCTCCGGCCCCAGGCGTGCCGCCAACTTGCGCTTGAAAGCGGCGCTGCTGCTGTGCAAGTACACGTCTTCCCCGGCCTGGACACGCCACAACAGGTTCATTTCACGCCCAAGATTGGCCAGGAGATTGAAAAACATCCCGCTGGCGTCCTCGCTGCGGGCCAGCTCCCTCCAAACGCCGGACAGATCGCCGGCCTCCATATGCCGGATGCACGCGAAAACGTCCTCATCGGGATTCCAGCCGGACGTCCCGGTCATGGCAAGGGTGACGCGCACGTCACTGCCGGCACCGCCGGATTCGCGCGCGGCGCCGATCAGCCGACAAAGTTTGTCCAGTTCCCCTTCAATGGCCCGGGCGTCCGGCTGAACTGAGGCACAGAAACGCTCCAGGGCGTCGGGCAAGAAAACGAGCCCCAGTTCCCCGGACCGCTGGCGCACATAGGTTTTGATGGCCCTCGCGTCCAGCCCCGCATACTGCCATATCCAGCCCTGCTTCTTGGCGTGCGCCAGACAGTGCAATTTTTCAATATAGGCCGGAATTTTGGGCTTGTTTTTTTCCCACGGAGCCTCCAGACAAAAAAAGGGCCAGCACTGCTCCGAAGGACGGGCCAGCGTCTGCGAAACTCTTTTCCAGACGGCCACGGGCCAGAGCTGCGCCTGGCGAACCACCACAACGCGCGGTGTGCCGAAAAGGCCCTGGAGGGTGAGCTGTTCCCAAAAACGCGGAGGCGGCTCCTCGTCGCCCCAGTAGGTATGACGTTCCCACTGACCGTGAGCCGGGACATGCCGGGACAGCAGGCGCTCCAGCTGATTGCACAAAAGCTGCCCGTCAGAACAGATTAAAAAATAAAAACCGGGACGGGCATCCATTGTCACCCCCCTGTCATTCCCCTTGCGTGTTCAGCCGCCGTGTCCGCCCGAACGGCTTCGCAAGACAGGAAAAAAGGCACCCACGAGGGGTGCCTAGTATCCTGTGTTGTCAGCGCTGACGCCCTGTGCGGCATCCCGGTGCGGCGTCCCCGCATTCAGCCTACTTCTTCGCCGTCCGTTTAGTGCTGCTTTTGGTCGTTTTTTTGGCCGGGGCAGGCTGCGGCTCCTCTTCAAAGACCACGTCCTCCAACGATCCGCCCATGTCGGAGGCGGAACTGCCCTGGAGCAGTATATCGCATATGGCCGGAAGAGTTGAGTCCTTGTCCAGCGCCGCCAGGGCTTCGGCATTGGCGTCGAAGAAATTGTCGCTCACGTTGCCGATATGGTCCAGCACCTTGCGGGCTATGCCGTCCACGTCAGAAAAATCCACAAAATCCAGACCCTTCAAATGGTCGAATTCGCGCACGGGCGCGGTGTCCGAAGCCACGATGGGCAGGCCAAGGGCCGCTGCCTCCAAAAAGGACCAGGAGAGGATGAAGGGCGTGGTCAGGTACACGTGGCAGGCGCTCAGCTTGAGCATGGCCAAGTAGAGCTTGCGGTCAAGCATGCCCAGAAAATGCACGCGCTTCCAGTCCACCCTGTCGCCCAACTCGGCCTCCATGGTCTTGCGCCAGCTCGTGCCCTTGGGATTCATGCTGCCATATCCCACATTGGCAATGCCGGCATCGTGCCCCATCACAATGACGTGAGCCTCCTTGTTGCCGTCAAGGATGGCCGGCAGGGCGCGCATGAAGTAGTGGAAGCCCCGCACCGGTTCCAGATGCCGGGCGGCATAGGTCACAATGGGCATGCCACGGCGCAGCTTGAGCCCCTGACTGGGAATGCCCAGCCCCCGGGGTTTGACGGCGGCCAGCTCCTTGATATCCAGGCCGTCATGGATGACGGTGATCCTGTCCTGTGCCCATGCGGGGAAGCGGCTTTTCTGCCATTCGGTGGGAGCGATGGCCGCGTCGCAGTCCGCCAGAGCGTGCATGAAGCAGGTGTTCTTCAGCGTCAGCCGCAATTCCTTCTCTTCGGTAAGCCGGGGCATGCCGGGGTCGAAATTCACTTCCTGACCCTCAAGGTTGTAATACCACTCGGCATAGATGACGTAACGCGCCTTAGGCCACACGTTGCGAACAAAAAGACCTTCTCCCCAACCGGGATGCGCGTAGATGACGTCCGGTTCAAGCCCCTGTTTCTTCAGGGCCTTCATGGCGCTATACACGCTCTCGCCGCGTATGAGGCGGGCGTCCATCTCGCGCAGCACGGGAGGCGCGTTTTCGTCCAGGTGCTTGCGAACGGGCGCATACCTGATGAGTCTGACCCCGGGCGTCGCTTCCGTCGGATTCATGGCCAGGGCAAACAGCTTGTACCCCTCGTCGGCAAGGGTGCGGGCCAGCAATTTGAACTGACCGGGAAATGCCTGGTGGATGAACAGTATGGTGCGCGCATTCACTCTCGTACTCCTAACGTGCGTTTCGTGCCCGGGGTGGCACGGCCAGCCCTTCAAAGGGATCTGTCACCGTACTCAGCGGGAGGTTGGGGTTATAGAAGGGATCCTGGTAGGTTCCCCACTCTTTTCTGAAACAGCCCATTTCGCGCTGCAGTCGCGCCTTGTCCATGGGCGAAACGTCCTGACCGCGGCTGGCGCTTTCCCTGTGCCACAGGGTGGCAAAGGGCGTCCACAAAATCTTTTTGCCCGACCTGCGCACACGCAGGCAGTAGTCCACGTCGTTAAATGCCACGGGGAAACGACGTGCGTCAAATCCCCCCAAGTCTGCAAAAAGCCGCTTCGGCGTGAGCAGACAGGCCGCTGTCACGGCGCTGTACTGACATACCAGCCGGTTGCGCTGCCCATACCCGGGTTCGTCGGCCATCCAGCCGTTGCCGATGTGCGCGGCAAGCTCGTGCGTACCTACCACAACTCCGCCGTGTTGCACAAGCCCGTTGGGCCAAAGAAGTTTGGCGCCCACGCATCCGGCCCGATCCCCCTGGGCCACCAGCAGACTCGCCATCTCCGTAAGCCAGTCCACATTGATGACTTCTGTATCGTTGTTGAGAAAACAGACATAGTCGCCCGTGGCCTCACGCACTGCCGCGTTATTGATGGCGGCATAGTTGAAGGGGCCGGGATATTTCATGACGCGGGTGCCCGGCTGCCGCTCCGCCGCACGCAACAAGCGCAGGGCGTTACTGTCGGTGCTGCCGTTGTCTACGATGAGAATATCCAGGCCAGGGTAGTCGGTGCGGTACAGGCTTTTCAGGCAGGTTCGCAACAGGGGGGCGTGATCCCTCGTGGGGATGATGACGGTGACCGCAGGCAAGCACGCCCTGGACCAGCGCACGCGGCCCAGGCCCCCCTCCTCCGCAAATTGGGCGTCCGCCTGAAGGGAGGAAACCCACTCCCGAACTGCTTCGGCACGCCCCGTCTCTTCCGGCACGGGCAGATCACGACTCAACACCTGTGGTAAATGTCGTATGCCGCCGTGTTCCAGGGCCGCAC
>JAGAEE010000207.1 GCA_017613295.1 Desulfovibrio sp.
CTCTCACAGGGTAAAACTCAATTCCGGGAGGGTTGTCCCGTGGGGCGGTGTTCGAGCACCGCCCTTTTTTTATGAGAAGTCAGATCCTTACTGTCAACGAGCCTTGCAAAAAGTTGCCAGCCTCGCTAAATTTCGACTGAGGCAGATCCTCCGCAAAGGAGGTGATGCCTATGGTGCAGATCCTGCTGGACATTGTGATCAATATGATCGGCAATGTTCTAGCGGCCCTTGTTCTGAAGTTCTTTGAACGGAAGAAATAAGTAGCCCCTGAGGATGCAAGCACCATTCTCAGGGGCGAAAAAACCTTGACTGATTAAACTCAGTGAAATCAGCAGGGGATCTGCCCCGGGGCGGTGTTCACGCACCGCCCTTTCTTTTTATGCA
The DNA here is from genome assembly GCA_017613295.1 of Desulfovibrio sp. Lineage (GTDB taxonomy): Bacteria > Desulfobacterota > Desulfovibrionia > Desulfovibrionales > Desulfovibrionaceae > Desulfovibrio. The sequence continues at coordinate 385 of JAGAEE010000207.1, forward strand.
CTGGCAGCTACAAAGTCAATGGCCTATTCCCCATTTCGCACACGAGCAGCAGCTCCGAACACATTGTACAACGCCACCCACAGAGCATCCTGCAGCTTGTACAGGTCCATGCGCAAATGAGCTCGCTCGATGCTCTGGATGTCCCCAGGGCGATAATCTGTGGGGAGCAGCTTCCACCGGCAAGCCATGCGAGCCTCATGCAAAATCTTGAGATGATCAGGGTCGCCATCTGGTACAGGTGGAATGTCGGCAGGTGGAACGGTATTGGAATGAGGAAGTGCCATCTTGGTCAGGTATTCCACGGCCTCGCTCTTGGCCAGACGGAAATGGTTCTTGAAGCGGGACCAGATTTGCGGGAACAGGGTATTGGACCGTTCAGCTTCGGGGATAGTCTCGATACGGGCCTTGACGAGAGCCTGCAATGTGCATTGCTGGTCTGGGGTGATGGGAGCGTCGGTGGGAGGGAGAGGGGGTTAGGCAGGTTCTGGCTGGCATTCCTTGTCCAGGCTGTCCAGGACATCCAAACCCACTTGCGAAATTCCTTGGCCACTGATCTACGGGCGAACATTGCAAGGATGTGGCATCCACGCAGGGAAAAGATTCGCACGTCCTGTTCACCGCCTTCTGTGGGCAGCTTGACCACTGCGATTACGCAAGTGGTTAGCAATAGGTTGGAACAACAAAAGAAAAGACAGCTACGATTGTTGTCGTAACTGCCGGATTTCTTTGATGGCGTCCCTAAGCGGATTTGAACCGCTGCTGACGGCGTGAAAGCCAGTGCCGGCTTGCCATGCGGAGTCGGCCATCGATGTTCATCAGGCCTTTCGTACTCTATTGATGTGGTATTATTCTGGATGTATTGATCATCGTAAACAATGCGTAACGAATGCCGGTAGAACGAGGACAATTCTATGGAACAGGAGCAGCAGAAGCCAAAAGCATGCCCTGCATGCGGTTCGACGAACACGTATCTTGCAATACGCGGAGACCGGCACGGTTTCAGCGTCTTGTGCGAATCCTGCGGCTTGACAGGGCCTAGCAGCAGCGTGCAGCAGCATGCGCTTGAGGCATGGAACAGTCTCTATGTCCGGAAAAAGCGCAAGCACTCGCTGTGGTTTCTGCGAATATTTGAGGATTGACGGCCAGCTTGAAACAGGCGCGCGTGGGAGCCAATGCGCCGGATACGCCCCAACGGTGGCCAGGCCCGGCAAATCACGTCTGACGACAAAGCGCCGCAGGCGCAGGGCGTGTGCCAGAACACCATTCCTGGGGAGCGCTGTGAATCGCGAACAATTCCTGTCGCTGCTGGGTGCGGTTCTCGGCATTGACCAGCATGCTGATACGTGCGCCGTAATCTTTGACTGCGACGTGGCATTGGAGAGCGGATCGGCGGCGTTGTCGGGAATGCCGCGTCCCTGTTGCAAACGGGCATCCTGTTCCTAGAGCGCGACGTTACGCGCTCTTCGTCATTTTTGACGAAATGTGGCGAAGCTCCAGTCCCCTGGCTGCAATGCGCACGGTGTGGTATAGCAGAGCCGTAGCGTATCTCAATGCCGCTTTTCCGCAGAAAGGGCATAGTTTAGAGGAGCGTATCATCATGACCCAAAGCATACATGCGGACGCCGTCGTTCAGCAGGAGCTTGCAAGCCGGGGTATCGACGGCAGGGTAGGTGTCTTCGGCGAGCACAAGGTGCAGTTCGGCAAAGGGCTGCCCATTGACCTCGCCACAATAAAGACCCCGTCCCTGCTGTTTGCAGGTTTCACAAGGGTTTCCCGGGGCAGGGAAGACATCAGCAAGTCCGCCGACATTTTGGGGGCCAAGGCGTCATGCCTGAAAGCAATCGCCGACGGCAAGCTGGCTTTTGCCGGCGAAGCGCAAAAGCAGGCGTTCATCACCTGGGTGTGCAGCTCCATCTCGCTGCCAAACATTGACGCCATGTACGCCGTCCACGCGCAGGCCACGGGGCAGGCGGAGCTTTTCAGGGAAATTGCGAACGCCAACCCACTCATGCCGCCGCAGGAGATACTTACTCGCATGCAGGCCGTCACACATCAGACGCGCGACATCATCAGCGCGGCCAACGCATCAGACATATTGATGCGGCATGTAGACGAAAACGACATCGCGAACAACGCGGCCTACGTCACCCGGCTCATGCTGCAGAGCGGCGAGCCGCCCCTGGACGCCGTCGGCCTGCTGAAGGTGTTCGATGCCCTGAACCGCAAGGAGGTGCAGGCCATGGCCGGGCAGCTCAGGCTGGTGGCCGCCAATCCCGAAATCGCCAAGGCCGGGGATGCCGTTAGGCTGGCGGACGTGGCCTCGGGCCTCACGCTGGCTTCGAAGCAGCTGGCGGCCTATCTCA
>JAGAEE010000208.1 GCA_017613295.1 Desulfovibrio sp.
ACGGCGTCATTGCCGACTTTGACGTCACCCGCGAGATGATTTCCTATTTTGTGCGCAAGGCCATAACCGGCATGCGGCTGACCAGACCTTCCATGGTCATCTGTATTCCCACCGGCATCACCCAGGTGGAGAAGCGGGCCGTCATTGACGCGGCCATGCTGGCCGGTGCTGCGGACGTCGCCATGGTGGAGGAGCCCATGGCTGCGGCCATCGGTGCCGACATGCCCGTCCATGAGCCCATGGGCAATCTCGTGCTGGATATTGGCGGTGGCACCAGCGAGGTGGCCGTGATCACTCTGGCTGGCATAGCCAATTCTGCCTCCGTGCGCGTGGCCGGCGACGCCATGAACATGGCCGTGCAGCGCTACCTTCGTGAAGTGTTCCGGCTGGAGGTGGGCGACAACACGGCCGAGAACGTTAAGAAAATTCTTGGTTCGGCTTTGCCCACGCCCCACGCCCCGGTGCTTGAGGTTTCCGGCAAGGATCTGGTGCGGGGCGCCCCGCGTGTGATCACCGTGACTGAAGATCACATTCGTGAGGCCTTACACGACCCCGTGCAGACCATACTGGGTGCCGTGCTGCGCGCTCTCGAGAAAACCCCGCCGGAGCTGGCCGCCGACATCTACCGCAACGGCATGCTCATGGCGGGTGGTGGTTCCCTGCTCAAGGGGTTGGATCAGTATATCGCCAGGGAGACCCGCCTCAAGGTCTTTGTGGACAAAGACCCCCTGACCACGGTACTGCGGGGCACGGCGCGTGCCATGCTTGACAGGAAGCTCTATCATCCGGTCTTTATCAACTGAGGGACGCGCTTTCATGTCGATTGCGGCAGTCCGTCCCTTACGAGACGGAGCAACAGTGGTGTGAATAGGGTGGCGAAGTGTGCCTCTAGGCCTTGCAGCTCATCGTGATCCGCCAGCAGATGCCTTTCGGTGTCGCGAGCGACCTCCTTGGCCAGGGGCGTCGCGATGCGTGCTTCGTACAGCCAAGTGAAACTGTTGGGTCCTTCGGGAACGGGCGGTATCAGTCCCAGGAGCCGCAGGGGGCCGTCCAGTCCCCATCCCTGGCGCAACATGTGCCGAGCCGTTTCCTCGTGGGAATGGCCGGCCACCAGCAGGTCAAAGACGGTAACGTCCCAGCCATCTCCCTTCTGCGTCAGCAGTACACGTCCATGCCGGTCGCGCAGGAGCAGGGCGACGGCCCTGCAGGGCAGATTCTGCTGTTTCACCGTGGTTTCGGGCATGACGCACAGCGGCCTGTTGCGGGCGTCCACCACCTCCAGCAGGCGCGGGGCGTTGGATCTTGTGGTGTGGTGAAGGAATGCCATGTTTCCATCCGAAAAAGAATTCACGGGCGATTTCAGCCATGTGGCCGTGAAACGCCTCTGCCTGAAACGTCTTGAGGCGCGTCACGCAGAGGCCATGCACGCCATCGAGCGAAAGTGCTTTTCCCTGCCGTGGTCGGAGGCACAGTGCCGGGCCGCGTTTGAGCAGAGGGCCTTTGCCGCCTTCGGTCTTTTCGACCGGCAGGGGCTGATCGGTTATGTCTCCCTATACCACACTCCTGACGAGGTGGAAATACTCAATATCGCCGTGGTGCCACCGCGCCGACGACAGGGGCACGCACGCCGCCTGCTGCGACTGGTGTTGCGTCTGGCGCGCAGAATGGGTGTGCAGGGGGTGGCTCTCGAAGTCCGCACGGGCAACGCGCCGGCCATCGCGTTGTACGAGGGCTGCGGCTTCCGGCGTGCCGGCGTGCGCCGTCGGTATTATGTCGATACTGGGGAGGACGCCCTCATTTACACATGGTCACCGTCATAACACAAAATCTAATAACGCCTTGGTTCATGTCCAGAACCGGCTCTCGCGTAAAGGCTTTTTAGCTTCGAAATCGGATGCAACCCATGTCTTCGGCATCTTAATGTGATCATATCACGTGCCCGTGATGAAATCCGCGCTATGTTTCCCAATCAAATGGGCCGGGCATCCTCACCATCTGTCACAAACGGTCTTTTTTTGCCTGTGAAAATATCGTTAAACAGTGAGCTCCTTGTGTACGGGATTATGCGCTTCCACTTTGAAAAACGGTGAGACAAGGGGTGGAATTTTGCGAGAAAGCGCGTTATGTCTTGGCCTGAGCAAGAACCGTAAGCTGTCAGCAGAATGCGATGAAACACGCGACCTGAGAGGAAGCCATGCAAAAAATCATTGCCGCCAACTGGAAAATGTACAAGACTCGCGACCAGGCCGCGCAATGCGCCGAAGCCCTGGCCGACGCCCTGCGCACCGCCCCTGCGAATCCGGCGGTGCTAGTGTTTGCGCCCTTTACCTGCCTTGACGTGGTGGCCAAGGCCTTTGCCGCCATACCCGCCCTGGCTGCTGGCGCGCAGGATTGCTACCCGGCGGACGAAGGTGCCTTTACCGGAGAAATTTCCCCCCTTATGCTGCGCGACGCCGGGGCCGCGTGGGTGCTTGTTGGGCACTCAGAGCGTCGGCACGTGCTCGGCGAGGACGACGCCCTGGTGGCCCGTAAGACCACCTTTGCCCTGGAAAAGGGCCTGTCCGTCATGCTGTGCGTGGGAGAAACCCTGGAGGAACGCGAGGCCGGAGCCCTCACCGCCGTGCTGCAACGTCAGCTCGAAAGCGTGTTTGACGCCCTGCCACAAAGCCGTCGCGATGCCCTGGAAGGCCACTTCGCCGTGGCTTACGAACCCGTGTGGGCCATCGGCACGGGCAGGGTGGCCGGCCATGCCGAGGTGCTGGAGGCCCATGCCCTGGTGCGAAACCTCCTCGCCCGTTGCATCGGACCTGCAGCAGAGCGGCTGCCGGTGTTGTACGGTGGCAGCGTCAAGCCGGCAAACGCTGCCGGCCTCATGGGTCTTGACAACGTGGATGGCCTTCTGGTAGGAGGAGCTTCTTTAGACCCGCAGAGCTTTCTGCAGATCGTCGGCGCCTGAGCTGCGACGGCGTCCACGGCGGTCATGATGGCCGGGCGGTGAGGAGGAACGCGTGCAGACTCTCATTCTCACGTTGCATATCGTTGTATGTGTATTGCTGGTGATCCTTGTGCTGCTTCAGGCAGGCAAGGAAGGCATGGGCGTCATTTTCGGCGGGGGCAATAGCTCCGTCTTCGGCAGCAGCGGCGCCGGTGGCATTCTGGCCAAGCTGACCGCCTTCATGGCCGTTGTTTTTGTCGCCACATCGCTGAGCTACACTTTTGTGACCAGCCCTCGCCCCCAAACCGAATCCACCATCCTTGACGTGAAGATCGAAGAACCCGCCCCGGCAAAACCGGAAGCTGTGCCCGCAAAGCCCGCAACAGCGCCGGCGAAGCCCGAAGCGACTTCAGAACAGTCCACTGCGAAACCGTCCAAACCCGAAGCCGCCACGACGAAGCCAGAAGCCATACCTTCAAAGTCCGAAACGATACCGGCAAAATCCGAAGGCGCTCCAGTTCAGCCAGCTGAAAAGAAATAGTGGCCGTAATTGTCTTGTCTCACATTTTAGCCGCTTAGCCGCAGCCCAGCTGCGGCTTTTTGCAGAAAAAAGGTCGGGGCGCAAACGCCTAGGTCACAGGTGAGGGCGGCCGCCCCCGGGAGGGCAGCATGTCCGACACCACAGCCTTCGGTGACAATCCTTTTCGTGCCCTGAAATCCGACCGCTTCCCAGACAGGAAGAAAACCGGGACCGCGTCGACGGACGTGGTCAGGCGATCCTACCACAGACGCCACGGCAGCACAGCGTCCGGTACAGCCGCAGAAGACGGCGTGAGTAAGGAGGACCGCGAACTTTTTCTTGCGGCTATACGCCCCCGCACTTCACAGACCGACGACGGTGGCTGTTTTTCCCTCAGCGAGATGGGCGTTATGCCCCTGACCGATGGCGTGCAAAAACGCCAGAAGCGTCGTGGCGACCGCAACCGTGGGCATGACAACCCTTCTCCAAATATCCACGAGCCAAAGAGTCTGACCCCGGGCGCCCCTGTGGGAAAGGCAAGGTCAGCTACTCCGGCAAAGGCGGAGTA
>JAGAEE010000209.1 GCA_017613295.1 Desulfovibrio sp.
AAGGCAGCTTTGGTGACAGCACCTGTAATTTGCTCCACCGTTTCACCCTTCTTGAAAATCATAAGCGTTGGTATGGCACGGATGCCAAATTTTGTTGGAGTGGCAGGATTGTCATCCACATTCATTTTGACAACGCGAACCTTGCCCTCGTATTCTGTGGCAAGTTCGTCAATAATGGGGCCGACAGCGCGGCAAGGACCGCACCAAGGTGCCCAAAAGTCCAGAAGGACAGGAAGATCGGATTGAAGCACTACACTTTCGAACGTGGCGTCAGTAATCTGTTCGGCCATATGTCACTCCTTGAGTCAAGCATCTTGAAGGAACCGTCTTGTCCAAGCATCGGCACATCACAACAAGACAGATTGAAATTGTTTTTGTAAGAGTAGATACCAAAGTGCCCCCTGTCAAGCGCAGATCACGCAGTTCAAACACTATGGTTTTGACTTTTCCGATCACCTTGACAAGGTGGATTCCTGTTACAAAATTATTTTGTAATTTCAATTTCTTCAGGAGGTAGCGTCATGGCAAAAGTGGGTATTATTCGTTGTCGTCAGACCGAGGATCTCTGCGGAGGCGCTTTGGATTTTCATTGTGCGGCCAAGGGTAAGGGGGCTTTTGAAGAGTTCGGATCATGCCAGGTTGTCGGCTTCGTGAGCTGTGGAGGCTGCCCTGGCAAACGCGCTGTCGCCCGTGCCCAGATGCTTTGCGATAAGGGGGCGGAAGTGGTTGTCCTGGCCTCCTGTATTACCAAGGGAACTCCTCTCGATTTCCCCTGTCCGCATCGGGAAATCATGCTGCAGGCTATCAGAAAAAAACTCGGAGACAAGGTCCCCGTTTTGGATTACACACATCAGGTGCCCAAACATTGATCCTGCACATCATCCAATTTGTCGGCCCCCGTGTATATTTCTGTACGCTGGGGCTTTTTTTCTGCGATACATTGGCCGCGTAGCGGTACTCTTGCCTCCTCCCCCTGGCAAAGACTATGGTTAGGCAGGAGGGCATATGCAAGTCAAACTGGTTTCATGGAATGTCAATGGGTTGCGTGCCGTGACCGCCAAGCCGGAATGGTGCTGGTTTGAAAAGACGGACGCTCATGTCGTGGCCCTGCAGGAGACCAAAGCCACGCCTGAACAGCTGGATGACAGTGTGCGTGAGCCTATGGGGTGGCAGGCCTACTGGTCATCGAGTGTGGTGAAGAAAGGCTATTCCGGCGTGGCCGTGTTCAGCCGTTCAAATCCCCTACAGGTGCGGGCGGAGTTGCCACAGACGGAATTTCAGGGTGAGGGGCGTTTACTGCATCTTGAGTTCCCGAAATTTCACTTTTTTAACGGGTATTTCCCCAATGGTGGTGCTGAAGAGCTGGATGCCGACGGCAAACCCACCGGACGCTTTAAGCGTGTTCCCTACAAAATGAAATTTTTTGAAGCTTTTTTGCAACATGTTGAAGAATACCGCAAGAGCAATCCCATCGTTGTTTGCGGTGATTTTAATATCGCTCACAGGGCCATTGATTTGGCACGCCCCAGACAAAACGTGAACTCCACGGGCTTTTTGCCTGAGGAACGCGCCTTTCTGGATCGCTTCACTCAGGCGGGATATGTGGACACTTTTCGCCTGGTGCATGGCGATGAAGAAGGGCGGTATTCCTGGTGGTCGTACAAAAGCCGAGCGCGAGCCAAGAATATCGGCTGGCGCATTGACTATTTCTTTGTGTCACGAGAGCTCGCAGACAATGTGCGTGACGCCTGGATAGAAGACAATGTCTTCGGCTCGGACCACTGCCCAGTAGGGCTGTGCCTGGAGGTGTGAATGGCTTGTTGATAAAAATGGGGTTGGGCGAATGATTACCATTAAAACTGACTGGGCAAAAACAACACCAGATGGTTCACCTGGTATTTCTGTGCGGCAGCATTGTTTGGCAGTGCGCTGTGTGGCAGAAGAACTATTGCACCGTTTCACGCATTTCTGTCAGGATAATGGCCTTAAGCAACAGGCTGTGGCTTTCCTCGCAGCCGCCCATGATGTAGGCAAAATCTCCTTGGATTTCCTACAAAAATGTCCCCGATGGCTTCATCATGAAGGTCTGGAGACGCAGGCGACCAACGGCGGATGGGCAAGTACCTATACGCGCTGGCATCCTTCCATTTCCCAGCAAAGCTTGCACATCTTCCTGAGTAATCGCGAAAATCCCAAGTATGATCTGAAAACCGCCTACTACTGGGCGGCGGTGGTCGGAGCGCACCACGGTCGTCTATTGGCACAAGGTTCGGCACGCCCATGTCGTCTCACGGCAAGTGAAAATACCCTGGAGAACGAGCGTCAAATCTGCCTGCGGGAATTCTGGGAAGCCTGCGGCCGACCCGCTTTGCCTCGGGTAAAAGCTGACGATCCCCGCCTGTGGGCCGTAGCCGGTCTGATCACCTTGGCCGACTGGATTGGCTCTGACGAGGCATTCTTTCCGGAGGACATGCCCATGTCGGAAGCAGAACTGCGTGTCAGGGCCGCTCAGGCAGTGGCCGCTGTGGGCCTAGGGCTCCCGCCCGTGAAGCCAGGCATGACCTTTGCCGAGATATTCGGCTATGCGCCATATCCCATGCAGACGGATTGTGCGGCCACTGTCACCGGCCCAGGAATATATGTGCTAGAGGCACCCATGGGCATGGGCAAGACCGAGGCTGCCCTGTGGGCAGCCTATCATATCCTGCAACAGGGCTTGGCCCAAGGCGTGTACTTCGCCTTGCCCACCCAGGTTACCAGCAACCGCATGTTCGAGCGAGTGAAGGCCTTTGCCCGGCGCATTTGCCCTGACGCAGCCCCGACCCAGCTCATCCATGGCAATGCCTGGCTCTGCGAAGACCTCAAGGTCCTATCAGTGCCCGGCACGGCGGACGCGCCCCAGAATGAGTCCCCGCTGCGGACGGACGGTCTGTGGTTCAATACGTCGAGGCGTTCCCTCTTCGCCCCTTTTGGCGCGGGCACGGTGGATCAGGCACTACTGGCCGTGCTGGCTGTCAAGCATTTTCCCTTACGCCGCTTCGCCCTCAGCCGCAAGGTGGTCATTATGGACGAAGTGCATAGCTACGATGTGTACACTGGCACGATCATTCGCTGTCTATGCAGGGAGCTGGAGCAACTGGGATGCACAGTGCTCATTCTCTCGGCCACACTCACGGAAACCGTGCGCCGTCGCCTATTGGAGGAACCGGACGACGGTGAGGACATTTCGGCCCCCTACCCCAGAATCACGGGTCGCACCAAGAACAAGCATCTTAAACCGCGCACATCGTCGGCACCGCCGGACAAAAACGTCAGCATCACCCACGCCCCGGCCCACGAAGCCCGCCGGGAGGCGCTCAATCTGGCTTACCTTGACTGCCTGGTGCTTTGGGTTTGCGATACCGTGGACGGCGCCCAGCAAACCTACCTACGTCTGAAGGAGGAATGTGGCAATGCCGACATCCAGCTAGGACTGCTACACTCGCGCTTTCCCTTCTTCCGGCGTGTAGAAA
>JAGAEE010000210.1 GCA_017613295.1 Desulfovibrio sp.
AGGCCAACAGCGCTCTGCCGCACATCCATCTGGCCTATCTGTTGCTGGCGTCACATCTTGATCAGGTCAAAGGCCTTCCCGATCTGATGGCACGGCTTGACGTGTCAACGGCCGTGGTCAGCACACTGGACTACGTGCCCGTGCCGGAGCTTCAGGGCGAAGCCTATGCCCCGGGTGACAAAAGGGCAGGGGAGGCCCTGAAAGTGTTGCGACTGGCTGCGGAGCGGGCGCTGGCAGACGGGCGCCACCTATATTATGGCTTGCCAGGCATGGAACCCCTCAAGGAGTGTGCGGAAAATATTCAGTCGTGCCTGTACGTGGACGCGGACGGCGCGCTGTCCCCCTGTGTGTACTGCAACCCGCCCACGACAGAAGGGATGCGCCGTGTCTTCGGCAATGCCCGACACGTTTCTCCGAAAAAAATCTGGGAGTCTCCGGAATTCCGTAAGTTTCGTCATGACCACATGTCAGGCCGCATTGAAGCCGTCTGCCGGGCTTGTCCTAAACGTTTCCAGCGCCTGAGTTGAGGCCGGGGTATGAGCGTCGTCGTCGGCCCGTGGCATGCGGGCAAAGGGGACTCTTTACAGCGACGGCATGCCCAGAAGCAGCCGCGCCGAAACCACCACCTGCATGATGACCTGCGAGATGTCCTTCACTGCCTGCAGGCTCTTGGATTCCACCTTGGGCAGCACCATGATATGGTCGCCAGGCCGAACCTTGGTCTCGTTCTGGCCCACGGCTCCGTTGGGGTGCAGAAGCAACACGTGGCCGTGGTCCGCACGGGTGGTGTACCCCCCGGCACCGGCGATGTAGTCATCCACGTCCTTTTTGTCGCTCCACAGCATGGCCTGGGGCGACATCACTTCGCCACTGACCAGCACCACGTCGCTTTTGGCCGGTATCACGATGACATCCCCGTCTTCCAGTGTCAGGTCCGCCTTTGAGGGGCCGCCATCCAGCACGACCAGGCCTTCCGGTTCCACGGCTTTGGCGCGTTCCACAAATTTGGAGATCATTTCGGATTCCTTGGCGCGGATGGAGGCTTCCTCCATGCTGTCGGAGGACGCCGTCATGGCGCTTTCCTCCAGGCGTCTGAGGGATTCGGCAATGGCCTTCTTCTGCCGGGCAGCCACGCTTTTGCGCTTGAGGTACATGGAGGCAATGTCGGCCTCAGGTTCCACGGCAATGAAGTTCTGTACCTCCTGCAATCGCGCCCCTCTTCGGACGGGAAAGCGCGTGGCGCCGCGTACGGCCCCCTGCACCCCGATCATGATGGTTTTGCCCGGCGCGTCGGCGATAAACTGCACGTGGTCTCCGTCCTCAAGGGAAAGATGACGCAGTTCCCTGAAGGGCAGATAGGTGCTGTAGGGGGCGCCCTTGCGTGTGCCCGTCACGGCAATGTGCGAGGCCTGCGGCAACGGTTCCGCCAGATCGGCAAGGGCTGCGCCCGTGGCCTTGCCTCGGGGAAACTCGAAACGTGCTGGCGTGCGCACCGCGCCCGTGGCCGTCACCGACGGGCCCCTGTCACTTACTACAAGGGTGTCGCCCTCCTGAAGGCGTACCAGAGGCTGTTCGCCCTTGCGGGCAAAGGGGTACAGGTCCAGCGTGGCCACAACGTTGCCGTTGTGCAGAAGGCGTATGTCACGGTAACTGCCGCGTTTCGGATCAATGCCACCAGCCTTGTCAAGAAAATGCAGCAGCGTGTCACCGGCAGCGCCGGTGTAGCGTCCGGGTTTGGCCACGGCACCGGTCACGAAGACGGATACCGGCCGTGCGTCGAGCGGTGCCACATAGAGCTGCGTGTCCTTGTGGCCGCTGGCCGCCAGTTTGCTGCGCAGGGCATCGGCCAGGGCCTCATAACCCAGTCCCGCCACGGGGAGGGAGCCCACTTCCGGCACGTCCAGATGTCCGTCCGAGGTCACGACGAGCGTGTCATCCACATTGAGGCCACCGCCCCAGAGTCGCAGAACAACGCGGTCCTTGGCGGTGATGACGCCGGAGTTCTTTTCAGCTGCGGGAAGCTTTTCCTGAGAGAAATGCCCCTGGAAGAGGTTGGCGGCGTAGGGTTGCGGTTCGTCGTCAGCCAGAGCTGGCGAAGTCAGCCACAGACAGCACAGAAGGTGGAGAAAAATCGTGCGCGTCATGATGTTACCTGGCAATGCCCTGTCCCCAGACCCGTGGTGCCATGTTCCATCGGTCGTTTCCTTCCTGGCATACCACCACCACCTCTGTTTCCCCTCTGTCGTTGCGTACGGTGCCGCGTTTGCAGCGTTCTCCCTTGGCCGAGGTGAAGGTCTCGTCCACACGCACGCTTATGCCCCTGCCAAAATCCTGGTCGTCCAGAGTGACCTCCTCACCAGGACTGGCCCCGGACATGAAGGCCGTGACCGGGCTGGGGGGTGTTTCTGGCTCGACCGGCGTGGTGCCAAACCAGGCGCAACCGCCCGACAACAGAAGCATGGCGAAGAGTCCGCACAGGGCGGTACGACCGCAAACTGAAGGTATGGCGCGTTGGCCTTGGGAAAAAAGCGTCATATGGCCTCCACAGGTGACTCGGTTTCCCAGCAAGACAGGTCTTCCCTCTCGCAAAGAAACGCCGCGCTGTCAATGCCGAGCCTGGTGCCTCACACCCCCCAAAAGCGGGGAGAAAAGAACGGGGGGCGTTGACGCAAGAGCACATCCGGCATAAGCCAAGAGAAAACGTTTTACAGGGAGGCATTCATGAAGATATTTGATTTTCGACTGCGACCGCCCTACAAGGGTTTTACCCGGCTGGGTATCTATGGCAACCCCGTGTGCAACGAAAGTTCGCCGCAAAAATGGCATGGTGAACCCAGTGAGGCCGCCCGCCAGAAATCCCTAGACCTTTTCTGGAAGGAAATGGACGATGCCGGCATCAGCGCGGGCGTCATCATCGGCCGTCAGGTACCGGACGACACGGCTTCCGTGCCCAATGACGACATCAACGACATGGCCAGGGCCTATCCCGACAGGATTATCCCCTTCGGCAGTCTCGACGTCTCGCGTGGCGTTGCCGCCACCATGGACGAGCTGGAGCGTTGCCTGGACATGGGATTCAAGGGCATTGCCATGGAACCGGCCTACTGCATGCCGCCGCGTTTTGCCGACGCCAATGTGCTTTACCCCATCTATGCCCGATTGGAAAAGGCCGGCGTTCCGGTGGTGCTCACCATGAGCTTCTTCCAGGGCAATCTTGACTATTCCAACCCTTCGGCGGCGCAGCGTGTGGCCCAGGATTTCCCCAAATTGCAGATCGTATTGGCACATGCCTGCTATCCGTGGCTCATACACGTGGTCAACCTCTGCATCGTGCAGCCAAATATCTGGCTTTTGCCTGACCTCTACATGCTCAATCCCGATGCGCCGGGCAACCAGATGTATGGTGAGGCCATGCGTTGGCTGGACGGCGAACGCATCCTCTACGGATCGGCCTATCCCTGCTACAATCTGCAGCAGGCCATCCGTGATCTTGACAGATTCCATTTTTCCGAAGAACACAAGCGAAAGTTTTTCCGTGGCAATGCGGAAAAACTGCTGGGCATGAAATTGCCCTAGCCAGAGTGGGTGTTGCGTCAACGCCGACAGGCTCCGGGCCTCTTTCCCGGAGCCTGCCGGTCATGTTGGCGTGTGCGAACCGTCACTACGGGAAAGGAGCAGCCTCCTTTTCGTCATTTCCCCCTCACCGGGGCAAATCACAAAGGAATTTTTGATGAAATTCCTTCTTCTCTTTGCGGTCCTTCTGGCCGGTTTTTTTGTGTTTGTGCGCTATATGGGCCCGCAGGCTCCCT
>JAGAEE010000025.1 GCA_017613295.1 Desulfovibrio sp.
CACAACCACTGCCAGATTCGCTCCGGCCAGAGAGCTGACCACGGGACAGCCAATGCCTGGCGAACCGTCGCACAGGATAGTGGAATATCCTTCACGTTTCGCCAGATTGCGCGCCTCGCGTTTGAGAAGACTGACCAGACGGCCAGAATTTTCCTCTCCAGGGAGGAGGGCCGCGTGAATCATAGGCCCAAAACGCGTGTCACTGATGTGCCATTCTCCGCACCGGACTTCCGGGAAGTCAATGGCTTTTGCCGGACACAGTGCCATGCAAACGCCGCATCCTTCACAAAGTGTGGCATCCACTTTAAAGCCATTGTCATCTTCACGAATGGCCGCAAAACGGCAAACATCCATGCACAGTCCACAGGCCGTGCAATCGGCAGTTCGCACATGCGCTTTGTTGCCGCCCATAAACGGGATGCTCTGTCTCGGCTTGGGTTGCAAAATAATGTGCAGATCGGGAACGTCCACATCCAGGTCGCAGAAAACCGTATTCCGTGACAATGCGGCAAAAGATGCGACGAGGCTGGTTTTGCCAGTGCCGCCCTTGCCGCTGATGACTACCAGTTCCCTTATTCCTGTTTGGGCATCATTCATGGGAGGGTCCTTTAAACATACGCAGGAGATACTGTGCCATACTGGCAAAGAGCTTTTCCCATTGCAGTCCTGCAGCCGCCAAAACACCACCATTTGCCACCACACAGGCCGCTTCATGCGAAAAGGGGACAGAGCCCGCCAGTGGAAGTCCATGCTGTTGACAGAAAGCGGCGATGGAAGCATCCCCGCCATCATTGCCTGGCATGCTCGCCCTGTTGATCACTACGGCCAGAGGAATATGCAGTGAGCTGAACGCCTCAAAGGCAATGCGAAAATCTGCAACGCCGAAGGGGGTTGGGTCAGCAACGAGCAGCATCGCATCCACCCGTTTGGCCACGGTGACGGCTGGGCAACTGACACCGGGAGGACTGTCAAGCAGAATGTCTTTGCTGTCCCGGTCGACATCATCCAGCTCAGTCAGCAAACGACGCAACAGCGGCGGGGTCATCACTTCGCCGATGCGTGTCGTGCCAGAAAAGTAGGATGTCCCGTCGGCGAGATGCCCAAGCTCCACCGTACCTAGGGCGCGTTTGCCTTCGCTCAGGGCCTGTTCGGGACAGACAGCGAAGCAGCCTCCGCAGCCATGGCACATGTCTGGAAAGAGGGCGATTTTCTTGCCAAAATTTGCAATCGCGCCAAAACGGCAGATATCGCGGCATTTGCCGCAAACCGTGCATGAGGCATTTACGGCCGAAGGCACACTGAGGGCAACATCAAGACGGCGATCTATAACAGGATGTAAAAAAAGGTGCAGATTGGGGGCTTCGACGTCCGTATCCGCTATCGCGTGCGAACGTGGCCAAACATGATGCAAGGAAGCTGTCAGTGTCGTCTTGCCCGCACCACCCTTACCGCTGGCAATGGCAATGCGCATTCTTACCCCTGGACGCCAGCGTCATGGTTAGGAGCACAAGCTTCCTGACATTGGCCTTCACGGTAGCGATGAAGAGCTTCGCCAACACTTATGCCATCCATATTCTGGATAACGGCAATGCCCGCCGCCTGAAGGGCTTCAAAAGCCTTGGGGCCTACATAGCCGCTGATGACAACATTGACACCAGCCCTGACAAGATGTTCCGTGGTGGCAATGCCGGCACCCTGAGGAAGCAGTTGAGCATCCCCATTATCGAGGTAGGAAACCTGCATTTCGCTGCCATCCGCAGGGCAGGCTGCAATAATAAAGCCTCCTGCCCTGCCGTAGCGTGGATCCACGGCGTCGTTAAGGCTGGGGCCTTCGCTGGAAATGGCAATAAGAGTCATATCACTTCTCCTTTCACATCCGCAGTATGCTGTGACGGCTGTTTCCACAAAGGAATATGTCCCGCCCTCTATGCGCAGACACTTGCCGGTAACCACAGCCTCAGCCACGGCCTTGCGGGCTTTTGAGAGAATGCGTGCGTATGTAAAGCGCGATACGTGTACCTTTGCAGACGCTTCTGACGTGTTCAATCCTTCCAAGTCACTCAGTCGCAAAGCTTCAACACCTTCAACAGAAAGGCTGATTTCTTCCAAAAGCCGCAGAGGAACACCGCACGGTTTGAAATATGTCGCGTTTGGACGTTGTGATATATGGCAACAACGGCGAGGTCGAACCATAGATTGCCTCTCAGGAAGTGCCAAGCAGTTTTGCTCAATTGAGCAAAAAATATTTCAATTTTTGCTTTTGTCAAGTCGCAGGAAAAATTATCTGGGCCATATTTTTAAAACATGCGGTTATAATAGATAAAAAAAACGTCCTGCACGTGAAGGAAACGTGAGGACGTTGACAGCCTGTCTTGCAGGCATTCATTGAAAGTTAGTGAGATGATCGTTTGGCGTGAAAATGCTCCAGGCCCAGTTCGATAAGTTTTTCGAGCAGTTGGCCAAAATCAAGGCCAATGGCGGCCGCCTCCTGGGGAATAAGGCTTGTGGCCGTCATGCCGGGCAACGTGTTGATTTCAAGAATAGTTAAGGTATTACTTGAACTTAGGATAAAGTCGGTTCTGCTGTAGCCGCGAAGATCCAGTGCCTTGTGCGCTGCCAGTGCCAGCTTCTGCACTTGACATGTCAGTTCCGGAGAAATGGGGGCAGGGCAGATTTCCCGGGCGCCACCAGTGGCATATTTGCTCGTGTAGTCAAAAAAATCGCCTGACACGGGTTCTATGAGGATGGGCGGCAAGGGGGTTTCATCAAGAACACCACAGGTAATTTCGCGTCCGTGCAGGATCGGTTCCAGCAAAACTTCATCTCCAGCTTCAAAGATGGGGGAACAGACGCTTTTCAGTTCAGCCATGTTGGCGGCGCGTCCCGTGCGCAGGGACGATCCCCCGGTATTGCTTTTGACAAACAGGGGGAAGGGAAGGGAAGGACGCCAGTTTGACGGTGGAGGAGAGGGAAGAAATTCCCAGTCGGCCGTGGGGAGCCCTTGATAGCGGAATACCTGTTTGGCGGCGCATTTGTTGAGCGCCAGGAAAGAGCCCGCCGGACCTGTGCCCTGGTAAGGGCAGCCCACGCGTTCCAGAAGCGCCTGCACCAGGCCGTCTTCCCCCGGTCGGCCGTGAAGGTTGATAAGCGCGAAATCGTGATGCGAGGCTGTTTCAAGAAGCCTGTCGAAGTCTGCCCGCAAATCGAGGAAGGTGACGGTGTGGCCGCGTTTTTCCAGCGTTTCACGCATGGCGCGTGCGCCGTTGAGAGAAACTTCACGCTCTGTGGACCACCCGCCCGCAATCAAAAGAATTTTCATGGAGAGACAATCCCAGTTGCGCCTCAAGGGCGCTTTCGATGTGTTGGCCCTGCCGGTACGCAAGATCAATGCCCTGACGCGCTTCCTTTGTCACGCCATAACGGTTGAGCAGGTCTTCGTAGCGCGCTTGCAGCGTGACGCATTTGTCGTGACGAATGCGCTTGTCGGCGTACATGACGTAAAAAGGCAGGGCACAGATTTCTTGACCGTCAGGGACATCCCAAGGCCACCAGACATGCAGCATGACGCCTTGTGCCACGGCATGGTTGCCCGTTTCACTCACAATCCAGGATGCGCCGACCTGCGCATGACTGCCGCCATGCCGTACGCAATAGGTTTTGGCAATATCGTGCAGCAGTCCGCTGGCACGCACTTCGGCAACATTCGTCGCAAGACCGATTTCCTTCGCGAGAAGGGCCAGGGTGGTGGCTATGTGCGCTACCAGCATGGAATGCCGACGAATATTGGGCAGCATGTCGTACTTGTCCCACAAGGCGAAACACTGGGCGTCATCCGGAACGGGGCGTGCTTCGTCAGGTCGGCATACGGTCGTAAGCCTGGGCAATCCGGCCAGGGGTCGGGCATAGGCAGGGTGTGCCTGTGGGCTGTCACAATCTTTGTTCATCCTGAAACTATGCCATTGCCATGTCTAGAAAGCAAGAATGATGGTGAAAAAAATGCGGAGGAAAACTGGGGGGCGTCTTCCGTGAGACGGTTTGGGCAAAAAACGTTCAAGTGTCTGTGGCAAGTATGCCTGTGAGGTGGATATTCCCAATCAGGTATCCCATGCCTTTTTTTTGCACACCTGAGGCGAGGACATTTGTCGTTCCGAGATTTATGTCAAAATAGACTCTGCTTGACGCGATATCTTCAACAACATTTATGGAATCAATATCCCTGAACGTTTCTTTGAGGAGGGCTGCCGCTTTCTCCGGCGTGTCAGCAGAAAGAAAAAGTGAATAATAGCGTCCCTGAAGATCAGAAAACAGATAGTTATTTAGAATACTGATTTGATTATTGTTCATATTTATATTCGTATTCATTACAGCATAAATAATAATATATTTCGCAAAAAATGTTATACAAGAATTTTAATCTCTTTAAGCATACGTCGCAATTCTTCAATTTCCTCATACATATTTCCAGAGAAATGATTGCTGTCAAGAATGGTATAGGAGATAGTGTAGGAATTGTCGACGCCAAGACCGGCTTTTATGTTATACTTTGTTGTTGATCTCTCACTCATGATGATTAAGGAAAAGCCTTCCGCAGAAGATAAATCTCCATCCCCCCAAATATCACATAATTCTGTTTGATGGGTTTCAGAATTCTCAATTTTTACTGAACCCAGATATTTGAATGTTTCTGAATCAGGTCTGCTGTTATGAAAAGCGTGACCTGTGGCATCGCGCATGGGTACATAAATATTTTTCACGGCAATAATAATCGCTGGCTTGTAGCGGGTTGACAGAGGAGAAAACTCTGGATACCTCATTTCTGTCGTGTCATAGCTGAAATTGTCGCGTTCATCAAGAAAGGAGCGCTCCATTTGCCAGTTTGGGACTGCGTGTTCGTGATCGCTTTCGCCTGTCAGCTTTTTTGACGTGCCGGGATGTTTGGCAATGACGGCGCATTGTTGGTTCTGGAACGTTCATGACATTTTTTTGTTGAGGAACGCCCCTGGGGAGGTAACCATGTCTGACTTCGATTATAACAATGACAGCCTGACGAAAATTCTCGTCCCTGTTGACAGTGATATTTCTTCGGGGCGTGCGGCACAGGCCTTCGCCACGGCCCTGAAGCTCAAGCCTGACGTGCTTATCCTGCTGCACGTGTACGAACCTGTCCCCATGACGGTGGGTGGGGACGAGCATCGTCAGCTTCAGGAAGAACGGAGCCAGCGCGCTGGAGAAGTTCTTGAGAAAGCCCGTGCTCTGGCAGGTTCGAGCGTCAAGGTCGAGACCATGATCCTGGAAGGCAAGCTCGTTGAGTCTATTGTGCGTGGCGCTCATGAATCTGAGGCGGATTTGATCCTTATGGTGACCGACGGCCATGACGGTTTGTCGGACATGCTCCTCGGGTCGGTTACCGAGCGCGTTCTTCGTGCCACGGATACCAACGTCTTCGTGTTGCGGCATAAAAAGCAGGACGCATAGCCGTAAGGAATTTTGAGCCCCGCTTCAACCGCACAGGGTTTATGAACCTTAAGGTGTGTGCGATGTTTCCACGACGAGCCCCTGCGCGTCGGCGGATACGGGCCGCACTGTCAGCAGGCCCTGCTGCTGCGCGAGTATTTGCGCAGCAATGCCTGGCGCCGGACGCAGGCGGCATGTGGCGTAGTATTCGTTGACACCCTTGAGGGTATAAGCCGCGTCGTTGAGCCTGTCCACGGCCATCAGCATGCGGGGCAGAGTGGCTTGTGCCTGGAGAAAGAGGATCTTTTTTTTCGCCACGATGGCACGCAGGCGGGCGGCTCGCTCCGCCTTGACTGGCTGCGGTATCTGGCCGTCAAAACCGGCGGCAGGCGTGCCCGGCCGGCGCGAATAGGGGAAGACGTGGGCGTAGGTCATGGGCAGCCGCTCCACCAGTTCCGCCAGCAGGCTCAGGTCTTCTTCGGTTTCGCCGGGGAAGCCCGTAATCAGATCCGCCCCCAGGCCCATGACGGGCCAGTGGGCTGACAATTTTTCGAGCGCCGTTTCGAGCTGGGCTGGCGTGTAGTGTCCGCGTCCCATGCGCTTGAGAATGTCTTGGCTTGCGTGCTGCAGGGAAATGTGCAGATGCGGACAGAGCATGCGGCAGGCCATGAGGGTGTCGATGCCGCGCTGATTGAGTAGTCCCGGCTCCAGGGAACTGATGCGCAGGCGGGCCCTGCCCTGGAAATCCGGGGCGAGGGCCGCGTCAAGGGTGGCAAGCAGGGTCCAGAAATCGCCGTCGCCCGTATCACGTCCGTACTGTCCTAGATTGATGCCCGAAATGACCAGCTCTGGATATCCCGCCAGGAGCAGGCGGCGCGCCTCCTTCAAAATGTCGCCTGCGGGCCGGCTGTGAGACCTTCCCCGTGTCTGCGGCACGATGCAGTAGGTACAGCGGTGGTTGCAGCCTTCCTGCACCTTGAGGACGGGGCGTGACCGCCGATAGCGCGAAATGGAGAATGGCGGAAAATTCCCTGGGGAGAGCCTGGTCGGGGGCAGGTCGCCCGTCTTCTCTGGCCAGGGGCCCTGAAGAAGGCGGTATTTTTCTTTCTGGGGAATCAGCAGATCCGGTTTTGCCCGCACGGTCTTTCCTGTCGGCGCGTGGTCGGCAAACAGCTTGGCGGAACAGCCTGTGAGGATCAGCCTGGCATCGGGCGCTTCCCTTCGCAGGCGGTAGACGGCATTGCGCGCGTCACGTTCCCCCCTGGCGGTGATGGTGCAGCTGTTGATCAGAATGACGTCTGCCTCGGAGGACCGGGCGCACTCCTCACCGCCCAGCGCCGACCATGCCTCGCGTAGGGCCTGTGTTTCGTACTGATTGACTTTGCAGCCAAAGGTGACCAGGAAAAACTTCCAGCCTGACATGCCCCTGATGTACGCAAAAGCCTGCGTTTTGACAAGCTGCTGATTCTGGGCTCGGCACGGCAAGTGTGCATTGTTTTCCTTGCGATTCTGGCATATATAACGCAATTCAGGGATGAGTGCCGTGACGACGTGCGGCACGCGTTGCGCGAAGAACCGTTGCCCGGAGTATGGGGACGGAGACTAAGGAGAATCATCATGACCGAGGATACCGTGAC
>JAGAEE010000211.1 GCA_017613295.1 Desulfovibrio sp.
ACTCACGCGCAGTGATTCCGACGTGCTTATTCTTGGGGATATGCTGGCTCTGGGAAAAGATGCCCAGCAATATCATCTCGATTTAGAAAAGGATATTCGCCACCTGCGGCCCGTACGCGTCCTCTTGTGTGGAGCACTAATGAAATCCCTCTGGGAACGTCTCTCTCAAGAGTACCATGGGCAATGGTTCGAAAACGTGGACGCCCTGCTGCAAGAACTGCCCTTCTGGATCCGTGACGGGGACAGGATTCTGGTCAAATCCTCCCACGGTACGGGGTTGAGTAAGGTTGTCGAGGCCCTGACTGGAGATGCAAAGAAGGCGCATTGATTTTTATAGTGCCCTGTGGGCCTTGTGCCTGCTGCTGTTGCTGCCTGCTGTCAGCGCGTATGAGGCAGGGGCGTATGACAATCCCCTTGTAACCCAAGAACGGGACGTCTTTCGCATCGTGTACAGTGTGGAGGGGCCAGAGGCCGTACCTGACACGGACAGCAACGGCAACGGCATTCCCGATAGCATTGAGGATATGGCCACGCAGCTAAGTGCCGCTCGGGACGTCTTTGCCCGCATGGGCTTTCCCGATCCACTGCGGTCACAACGCTATGCGGGCGTGAGCGGCATCATGGTGATTGTGCGGGCGCGTTCCAGCATGCAACGGCTGCACGGGCGCGCTTTTTCCAGGGCCAGTGGATCGCGGCTCTTTCCCGGGAAATGGCTCAAAATTCATATCTCTTCAGACACAGATCCCCGTCGCAATTCCACTCCCGCACACGAATATTTTCATCTTATCCAGTACGCTCAGTCACGTTTCATGAACGGATGGTATCTGGAAGGCATGGCTCGTTGGGCTGAAGACGCCATTAGGAAAGTGCATGTTGATCCGATCTCAAAAATTGACATGAAAACGCCGTATTGTGCGAAATACACAGCTGCGGAGCAATTCTGGCATCCTCTGGGTGTGACCTGTGGAGGTTCGGTGCTCATACCTTCATCCGTTGTCAATAGATATAAGTACGTGGACGGCACGCCAGTTTTCAAAGATGATGTGATCAATGGTCCAGAGGCCATGCGCAAGGTGCTAGCATGCCTGCATACAAAAGAGATTGAGGCAGCAGAATCTTTTGGCGGCTTGACCACCTGGCGGCGGGACGGTCAACTCACCCCCTTGAATACGCCTTTTATCCTGGAATGTGTACGCGAAACTCAAAACCAGTGCATACGGGAGACACCTCTGCGTTCTCCATCGGAGCGCTATTGACCCGTAATTGCTTACGGGGTTTAGAAATTTTCTAGAAAGGATGCGACAAATATAGCGTCAGCAAAGGCATCTGGGGAATTGAACCATCATATTGTAGCACAGAAGTCGTCAGTTCGTAGTAAGGTCGAACACCCATTTCTGCTTGTGAAACGGTATTTTGGCTATAGCAAGGTCGTATACAGAGGGCTGGCAAAAAACGCGAATCGTCTATTAGCTCTGTTTGCCTCTGCCAACATTTTGATGTGTGCACGTGTCGGCAGATTGCGTTGCTATGCGTAGGAGAAGTGCGCCCTCAAGATGGAACCTATATGAAATTACCAAAAAAAATGACCATAAGAGCCGTTTCCTGGCCAGAAAATGGCAATATGTATCTCAAATTTCGTAAAAATTAACCAGAATTTTTCCATTCATACAACATTCCCGGGCATGCCAGTGTGAATTTGGGGTCTTGAAATCCCGCGTTGTCATAGGTAGTATCCAAAGAATGAACAAACCACTTCTCTCACCTATCAATGACTACGTCTTCAAGCGCGTGTTCGGGGAACACCTCCCCGTACTCGCTGACCTGCTGCAAGCCGTGTTGGCCATGCCCGTGACTGAAAAAGACATCTGCGTCGTCAGCCCGATCTTTGCCGCAGACAAGAAGGATGACAAGCTCAGTGCATTGGACGTAAAGGTTGATACGCGGGAATACGGCGTTATCGACGTTGAAATCCAGCTCGAATACTACGACGAACTCTGGAAACGGTTCCAATATTATACCGCCCGCATGTATGTTGATCAGATACACAGCGGGCAAGACTATTCCCAACTGACACGCGCCATATCCATCGTCATAGCCGATTTTTCCTTCTTCACCTATGACGACGCTTATCATCACCGCTTCCGACTGTTTGACGAGCAGAACGGTGTTGCCTACCCCGGTTCCATTGAGATCAATATTCTGGAAATACCCAAACGACGCGGCAACAACACAAAAATCAACCGCTGGCTCGAATTTTTTGCCGCCCGTACGGAGGATCAATTTATGCAACTTGCTCAAAATAATGTTGCTATGGACCAGGCCTGGGGTGTCATCAAGTGCATGAGTGCCGACGAAAAGGAACGTGCCGAGGCCGAGGCCGTGGAGAAGGCCCGCCGTGATATGGTGGCCAGGCTTCGTTCGGCGGAATTGAAAGGTCTTTTGGAAGGCAAGAAGGCGGGATTGGAGGAAGGCAAGAAGGCAGGATTGGAAGAAGGCAAGAAGGCAGGATTGGAGGAAGGTCAGCAACTGATCATCGGCAGCATGTTGGCGCAGGATTTGACATTTGAACAAATCAGTAAATTAACGCGACTCCCCCTTGATGTAGTCACCTCGCTTGCCGCCAAGGCCAAAAATCTACAATGAGGCGATTACCTCAAGTGCCTCTGGCTCACACCGGACAACAACATCGCTGAAAATGCCATCAGACCCTTTGACACCAATGCCCTGCTGTGGGCGATGACCAATGCTCCACACCGTTCCTGAGCATTCGACGACGCTCATGCGGGCCGTGTCCGGCGGAAGGGCCGTACAGCATGACGGCTACCTGTTTTTCACGGGGGACGACTGGCTGATAGGCATCGGCTATCCCCTGACGGGCGCGCAGAATGCCGAGCGCTTTTGGGAGGCCTTGCAGTTCGTGGCCCGAAGGGGAAACATTGAGGACTGCTGGGCCATCGCTTCTGTCCTGCCCGAATTCTTGCGCCCCCATATTGAGGAGCGTGACGTCTATTATGTCCTGCGTTCCGACGCCACCGTGCCGCCGCGTTTGCGTGGTCCGGTGCGCCGCGCGGAAGCGTGCCTGCGTATTGACGAAACGCGGGAGTTTTCTGCGGAGCACCGGCGTTTGTGGGCCGAATTTGTCCGGCGTCGTCCACTGAAAGCCCAGGCACGGGAACTTTTTGGCCGCACGGCCGTCATGCTCGACGCCCCTGACACGGACATCCGCCTGCTCAATGCCTGGGACAGCCAGGGGCATCTCGCGGCCTGCTGTGTCATGGACTACGCTCCGGGCACTTTCTGCAGCTACGTCATCGGGGCGCATTCGCGTTGCCACTACGGGCATGCCAGTGTGAATTATGGGTCTTGAAATCCCGCGTTGTCATAGGTAGTATCCAAAGAATGAACAAGCCACTTCTCTCAACTATCAATGACTACGTCTTCAAGCGCGTGTTCGGGGAACACCTCCCCGTACTCGCTGACCTGCTGCAAGCCGTGCTGGCCATGCCCGTGACTGAAAAAAGACATCCGCGTCGTCAGCCCGATCTTTGCCGCAGACAAGAAG
>JAGAEE010000026.1 GCA_017613295.1 Desulfovibrio sp.
AAGGGGAGTTGTCGGCGTATGCTCTCCCCTTCCCACAGGAGGGCCGCGTCAAGGTCCGCATGGGCGTGCTGCCCGCGTTCCGTAGCGAAATCCGTGAAATCCACGTTCCCGTAGTCGGCATCAAAATTGAGCAGTACGCCGCCGGGCCGCAGCATCCGGTGCCATTCCGCATAGGCCACTTCCGGCTGCAGGAGGGTCCATGTCAGATTGCGCACCAGCAGGCAGTCAAACGCGGCGTCCAAGAAATCCGGTGCCGTGGCATCCATGCGGAGAAAGCGGGCCTCACAGCCGCACTGGCGGGCAAGCATCTCGGCCTCGCGCAACATGTCCGGGCACAGGTCAATGCCGGTCACATCACAATCGGCCTGCATCGCCAGCAGCACGGCGAAAAACCCGGCCCCAGTGCCCACATCCAGAACGCGCAAACGCGTGCCGTTCTCGGGGACAGGCAGGTACGGCAAAATTTCCTCGCTCCAGAGGCGCAGTTTGTCACCGTGCAGTTCCTCGCGCCGGACACGGCCAAAGCCGTCTGCACGACGGGACCAGTAGCACTTGATGCGCCGGAGCAGATTTTCTCCTGAAGAGAGCGGTGAATACATTGACAGCGAGACGTCATTGTCAGGACACAGGCTCATGCGTATGGCTCCCATGCTGCTGTTGGAGTTTCGGAATACTCAGAAGAAAAGACAATCGTGGAGTCCATAAGCTCCTGCAGATACGGGGACATGGAAGAATACATGGCGGCGCACTCCACCGTGGCCGTGAGTTCCCCATTGCGCAGTAAGAGAAATCGGTCACACAGCAACGTAGCCATCTGGATATCGTGTGTGATGAAGAGATAGGTCATATCGCCCTTGATATTGCGCAGCAGATCGAGAATCTGTGCCTGAATGGACACGTCAAGGGCACTGACGGCCTCGTCGAACACAATGAAGTAAGGGTTGGAGGCCAGAGCCCGCGCGATGCAGACGCGCTGCAACTGCCCTCCGCTCAACTGATGAGGCAGGCTTTCAGCAAGCCGTGAAGGAAGCTGCACCCGCTCCATGAGTGCGGCCACGGCCCCCTCTTCCGGCAGATTCCCGCCGCCCCCGGCGCGGCAGCCTTCAGCGATGATGTCCCGTACACGGAAGCCGGGATTGACCGAAGTCACATAGTCCTGAAAAACCACGCTGCACGCGCCCCGATGCCGCACGTGCCAGTACCGCACTGCCTGCCCTTCAAACAGCACCTCACCGCTGTCCGGCGCTTCCAGCCCCAGGATGCAGCGGGAAAGTGTGCTTTTGCCGCTGCCACTCTCGCCCAGCAGGCCGAGGATTTCCCCGCTCCGCACGGAAAAACTGACGTCTTTCAGGATGGGACGCATTTTCACGCCCCAGCCGGAAGGCTTGCGTTCCGGATAGCTTTTGCAGAGATTCTTGACCACAAGGAACGGCGCAGCGTCAGGCATGGACATTTCTTTCTCCAAGAACACGGCGGAAACCGCAGATCAAGGCAAGGCGGGTACTGACAAGGTATTGGGTATACGGGTGTTGCGGCGCGTTGAACACCGATTCAGCGTCCCCAGCCTCCACACAGCGCCCTCGGCACATGACCAGCAGCGAATCGGCCAGCATCTGGACCGCGCCCAGGTCATGAGAGACAATAATGAGTGACACGTTGTGCTCCTCTCGCAACCGTCGGAAGCGTTGCAGCACCTCATACTGATTTGCGGCGTCCAGAGCGGTTGTCGGTTCGTCAGCTACCACAAGGCGGGAACGCATGGCCAGCGTGAGAGCAATCATGCAACGTTGCAGCATGCCACCGGACAACTGATGGGGGTAACTCTTCATGACGGCTTCCGGCAGCTTTACCAGTGCCAAAGCGTAGCGGGCCAGCGCATTGGCCCCCGCCAAGTTCAATTGTAGCTTCTCCCCCAAGGTTTCCACGAACTGGTCGCCCAAGGTGTACAACGGATCAAAGGCCGTCATGGGCTGCTGAAAAATACTTCCAATGCCTGTCCCCCGCAGCTGGCGGGTCTCTTCAGAAGATGCCGTGAGCATGTCCGTCTGTTCAAAACGGATAACGCCCTCGGCGTGCAGGGAGGGTGGCAGCAGCCCCAGCAGTGCGCGGCAAATCAAGGTCTTCCCGCTGCCGCTCTCGCCCACGATTCCAAGACAATGCCCCTCTTCCAACGCAAAACCCACATCGCTGACAATGGGCCGCCCTGAATCCGTGTGTATGATACTCACATGCTCCATGAAAGCGATCGGCGCTCCAACCTGGCTCATAACGCCACCTCCTTGGATGGATGATGCCAGGGATCGAGCGCGTCTCGCAGGCTGTCACCAAGGAAATTGAACGCGGCAACCACGAGAAGGATGGTGAGGCCGGGCGGCAGCATCTGTTCCGGATAAAGAATCATGATATCCTTTGCCTCGCCCAGCATCATGCCCCATTCCGGTGTGGGTGGCTGAACGCCAAGGCCGAGGAAGGACAAGGCGGAAATCATGAGAATGACGGCTCCGGTGTCCAGCGTGGCGAGAACGATGATTTCTCCCGCCGCGCACGGCAGAAGGTGTCTGCGGATGATGTAGGGCGTTGAGTAGCCCGCCACCCTTGCGAAACGGATGTAGTTCATATCGACGTACTGACGCGTTACGGTACGGATCATGCGAGTGTACCAGGGCCACTTGGCGATGACACAGGCAAGCACCACGTTTTCCAGTCCCGGCCCAAGCATGCCGACGATGGCAAGAATCATGACCTCGCTAGGAAATGACATCATCACATCGCACAGGCGCATGAGAATGGCCTCAACTTTGCCACGCAGGAAGCCCGCCAACATTCCAAGCACAATGCCGATGCTCACGGTGACTCCCATGGTCAGCAGGGAAAACCCCAAAGATGCCCGCGTCCCGTATACAAGACGCGAGAGGATGTCGCGTCCCAGATGGTCCGTGCCCAGCCAATGCGCCCAGCCGCACGGTGCGAATTTGTTGCGCACGTCGATATCCACTGGGTCATAAGGCGCAATGTACGGAGCCAGCAAGCCTACCAACGCTACCATGACGAGGAAGCACAGACAGGCCATGCCTGGTCTGTCGCGTTTGAGACTCTGCCAGAAACTCATTGTAGCCCCCGCTCCCGCAAGCGCGGATCCACCAGGGCTGAACAAATATCCATGCAGAGATTGCAGAGCACGAACAGGACGGCCATAAGCAGCACATACGCCTGGATGACGGGGAAATCCCTATTGAAGATGGCGGTAACGCACAGGCGTCCCAGGCCGGGCCACGCAAAGATGCACTCAACCACAAAAGTGCCGGCAACCAGCTTGGGCAGGCTCATGCCGAGGCCCGTAAGGCTGGATTGTAACGAATTACGAAAGATGTGGCGCAGAACCGCGCCGCGCCTTCGCCCGCAGGCCTTGGCGTACAGCACAAAATTTTGCTGTTTTGTCTGCACCATGCTGTTACGCAACAGCCGCGCATAGGCAGAAATGTAGGGAAGCGCAAGCGTGACAGCGGGCAATATCAGAGATGTCGGGCCGGAAAGTCCGCTGGTGGGCAGCAGGTCAAGATGGACGGCAAACAGCCAGATAAGCAGCAGGCCTGCCCAGAACGCGGGCACGGAGGTGCCGAGGAATACCAGTCCGCGCAGCAACAGGTCAGGCCAGCGGCCTTCAAACAGCACTCCCACAAAAGCGGCGGCGATGCTGCATGTCAGCATCAGCACCGCGGATGTGGCCGCCAGCATGAGCGTCGGCGGCAGGGCCCTGAGCATTTCCCCGGCCACGGGCTTGCCGTCCACATAGCGCTTGCCGAGGTCGCCGTGGACAGCGTTGTTAAGCCACGTCAGGTAGCGTTCCAGAAAGGGCTTGTCCAGCCCCATTTCCTCCCGCACTTCGGCTATCAGTTCCGGCGTGGGCGTCATGGCGTTCACGCGAATGGCCACCTCCGCCGGGTCGCTGGGACTCAGCTGGATGATGACGAAGGAAAAGAAGGAAATGGCGAGCAGCAGGGGGGCCAGCCCCAACAGCCGCCGCAAGATGTAGCTTCTGATGTTCATACCGCACCGTGAGCCACCGGAGGGAACGCGCCCCTCC
>JAGAEE010000212.1 GCA_017613295.1 Desulfovibrio sp.
AAAAACTGGGATTCAAGGTGCGTGAGGCGCAGTTAGCCAAAATACCCTATATTCTTGTGGTAGGGGAAAAGGAAATGCAGACGGGCGGTGCCAACGTGCGTCTGCGTAGCGGGGAAAATCTGGGGCTCAAATCTGCGGCGGAGATTGCTGCGCTTATCCGTGCGGAGTCGGAGGAGCCCTTCAAGCAAGGAGGGATGTGCTATAGCTTCTCCTAATTTGAGACCGCGGCGGGATATGCCGCAGGACGGCGTGCGCCGTAACGAGCTGATTCGTGCCCGAGAGGTGCGTGTGATCGCTGCCGACGGCGAGCAGCTCGGCATCTTGCAGAGGAATGACGCCATCGACATGGCCAAGGAGGCGGGTTTGGATTTGGTGGAGGTTTCGTCCACCTCTGAACCGCCTGTCTGCCGTATTATGGATTACGGCAAGTTTAAGTACGAACAGCAGAAGAAAAAACAGGAAGCCAAAAAGCGTCAAACGGTGGTCCAGATCAATGAAATCAAGGTGCGTCCCAAGACGGACGACCATGATTATGAAACCAAGATACGACACATGCGCCGTTTCCTTGAAGACGGTGACCGTTGTAAAATCACGGTTTTTTTCCGAGGGCGCGAAATTGTTCACAAAGACAGAGGTCTGGCCATCTTGGATCGTATCGTGCAAGATTTGGCCGACGTGGCCAAGGTGGACCAGGAGGCGCGTGCGGAGGGCCGTACTCTGCAGATGCTGCTGGTGCCGAAGAAGTAGGTCGTGATGACATTACGCGTTCTTTGAGCTGGTGGCCACATCTGGTGAAGCCATGGTATGGGGGGCAGAAATTCCCCTTGCGTCGTTGGACGCTTTGGGGCATCATGCCACTTCCTGTTGTCCATAGGGCAGGGGTAAATTTGTAAGGAGTCTGTCATGCCCAAGATCAAAACACGGCGTTCTGCCGCCAAGCGTTTCGAGCAGACCGGTAGTGGCAAATATCGCCGTCGCCGTCAAAACCTGCGCCACATACTGACCAAGAAAGCTCCCGGTCGCAAAATGCGCCTTGGACAGGTCACTCTGGTTGACAAAACCAACGAGAAAGCTGTGCGACGCATGCTGCCGAATGGCTAGTCTTTGTTGTTTGTTATTGCAGTAAGGGCAATGGCATAACATTGCCAACGGCGCGTGCGGAGCCGTGACTAACGTTCAATCTGCATCCCTCTGAGGGCAGTTTTTCAATTCCCCCGACGGGCTATCCTCCGCCTTGCCGGGAGAAGGAGGTTTGGCCTATGCGTGTGAAGAGAGGTCTTGCAAGCCATCGTCGGCACAAAAAATATTTGTCAGCAGCCAAAGGCTTTCGTGGCGGGCGGAGCCGTCTGTATCGCACAGCCCGCGAAGCCGTCGAACGTTCGATGCAGAACGCCTTTTTTGGACGTAAGCAGAGAAAACGTGATTTTCGTAGCCTCTGGATTCTGCGTATTAACGCCGGTGCCCGCCTGAGCGGTTTGTCGTACAGCCGTTTCATGCACGGGCTCAAGCAAGCCGGAATTGCGCTCAACCGCAAGGTATTGGCGGATCTGGCCGTTTTTCAGAAGGAAGATTTTGCGCGTATTGTGGATCTGGCAAAAAATGCTTTGAAGTAAGGGTGACTCACCGCGCCGGAGGAGACCCTTTAGGCTGCTTGGCGGGGTTATTTGCTCACGCCAACTTGCGGGAACAATGCGAGCATGGTATAGTCTTGCGGATGGTGTGGAAACGCCATCCGCAGTTTGTTTTTTTGATCCGTTTGTTCATGCCGTGTGGCTAAAGGCAAGCGGCATATTTTGTGACATCCTCCGGGAAGGGGATAGGTGAGCCTGGGGTATTTGACGTGTGCCCGCCTCCTCTGTGTGGCTTAGCTTCATCCGGTAACTGCCGCCGTGGGCGGCCCTGGGAAATTCGTCTATGGATTTGATATCCGCACTGGAAGGTCTGGTTTCCGAACTGCAGGAGGGGCTGAATCAGGCTTCCTCTCTGGAGGCCCTGGAAGCGTTGCGTGTGGACATGTTAGGCCGCAAGGGGCGTATTGCCCGTATAATGGCCGCATTGCCCTCCCTTGATGCGAAGGAACGTCCTGCCGTAGGTCAAAAGGCTAATAGCGTAAAAGAGCGTTGCAATGCCCTATTTGACGCACGCAAGACAGCCTTGGAACGTGAAAAAGAAGAAGCCTCTTTGCGACGTTTCGACGCGTCCTTGCCAGGTCGTACGCCCTGGCGTGGCAGCCTTCATCCTGACACACTGGTGATGGAAGACATATGCCGTGTTTTTCAGGGCTTGGGATTTGATGTGGCTTCCGGACCTGAAGTGGAAATTGATCATTACAATTTCGAGGCACTGAACATGCCTCCAGAGCATCCCGCAAGAGATATGCAGGATACACTCTACATCACTGATACTGTTCTCATGCGTACGCACACCTCGCCTGTGCAGGTTCGGACCATGCTGTCTCACAAGCCGCCAGTTGCCGTGGTGGTGCCGGGCAAGGTATACCGTAGAGACAGTGATCTTACCCATACGCCCATGTTTCACCAAATTGAAGGGCTTATGGTGGGAAACAATATCACCATGGCCCATCTGCGGGGAACACTGACAGCCTTTGTACGGGCTGTGTTTGGGGCTGGCACCAGGGTTCGCTTTCGCCCTAGTTTCTTTCCCTTTACGGAACCCTCAGCCGAAGTGGATATTTCTTGCTGCATGTGTGATGGCAAGGGCCATGTGGACGGTGGACCGTGCCGCGTGTGCAAAACCACGGGTTGGGTGGAAATATTGGGTTGTGGCATGGTTGACCCTGCGGTGTATGAATCCGTTGGGTATCCTGTTGATGTGAGTGGCTTTGCCTTTGGCATGGGTGTGGAGCGTGTGGCCATGCTCAAGTACGGCATTGGCGACTTGCGCATGTTTTTTGAAAATGATGTGCGCTTTCTCGGACAATTTGTCGGCTAGTTGCGTGGTCTTCGCTCAGTTTCTTGGTGTGCTCAATGTCATGCGATACCTCTTTCTGGTTGTTTTGGTCCTGAGCCCGAGTGTGCTGTTTTTGGCGACAGTGAGTGATAATACGGACATTGTGTGGGCGTCTTCGATCTGTGCTCCGCCGCGCACTGGCCTTGAACCCCCGGGTGGGCCGAAAAAGATGGAAGTGCTCCCAGGCGGCAGAAGTGTCGGGCGTACGCCTGAGGGCGGCATGGGGTATACCGACGCCTATGGCAATACCATCAGCAGCCGCGTGCCGGAGAACAATTCTGCCAGGTCTCGTCTCAGGACCGGTGCGTTTGGAGTCATGCGGGCAGCGCCACGTCCAGATCGTCCGTTGCCAGATTCGTCGCACCAGTCTCCGGCCTGGAGTTTCAAATAACCCCGCCAGCGTGCGGGAACCAGGATATCCATATGCTGCTTTCCCTCTCTTGGTTGCGTGAGTTCACCCCCTACGAAGGCACGGCCGAACAGCTCGGTGATCGTCTGACAATGCTTGGCCTTGAGCTGGAAGACATAGTTCATCCATACGAGTCGATACGTTCCATTGTGGTGGGGCATGTCGTCTCCTGTGAAGCCCATCCACAGTCGGACCATTTGCATCTTTGCCAGGTGGATGCGGGACAGGGAGCATTGCTGGATATCGTCTGTGGCGCACCAAATGTCGCGCAGGGGCAGAAGGTCCCGGTGGCTCTTGTCGGCACGACAATGCCTGATGGCCTGGTTATCAAGAAGGCCAAACTGCGCGGTGCCCCCTCGATGGGCATGATCTGTTCAGAACGGGAGTTGGGTCTGAGCGAAGACCATAGCGGCATCATGGTTTTGCCCGATGACTTTTTGCCCGGCAAGCCATTGGTGGAACAGCTGGAACTGGACCGTGAGGTGCTTGATATCTCTATCACGCCCAACAGGGCAGATTGCCTTTCCGTGTTGGGGCTGGCCCGTGAGACGGCTCTGGCGTTTCATCTGCCCCTAAACGTTACGGAACGAATTCTGCAAGAGGACGACGGCTCACCCGAGGTCAGGATTCCCATTGATATCCAGGCACCTGATTGTTGCTGGCTGTATGCCGGTCGCGTCATTTCCGGTGTGAAAATCGGACCCTCTCCCATGCGTTTGCGGCATCGGTTGCACGCGGTTGGCGTGCGGGCCATATCCAATATTGTGGATGTGACCAACTATATACTTTTTGAATGTGGGCAACCCTTGCATTCTTTTGATCTGGACAAACTGCAGGGGGGGCGTATCGTTGTACGTCTGGCCGAGCCTGGGGAAAAATTCACCACCTTGGACGGGCAGGAACGCAATCTGACAGGTGACGATTTGTGCATCTGCGACGCCGGGCGTGCTGTGGCCTTGGCAGGTGTGATGGGGGGGCAGAATTCGGAAATCACCGAGGCGAGTGTCAATGTTTTTCTGGAGAGCGCTGTGTTCAGACCAGCCACCATTCGACGCACGTCCCGTCGTCTGGGATTGTCTTCCGAGGCCTCATATCGTTTTGAACGTGGCATCGACCAGCGGCGCAGCTGCTGGGCACTGGATCGTGCCTGCGCCATGATGGCCTCCCTGAGCGGTGGTCGTGTGAGACGTGGACTCTCTTTAAGCGAACCAAAGCCCTTTGTTCCCGTGAATATTTCCTTTCGACCTGCCCGTGTGGATGCCCTGCTGGGAGTGACTGTGGCGCCAGATTTCGATGAGAAATCGCTTGTTGGGTTGGGCTGTCCTGTGAAAAAGCAGGATGATGTCTGGGTGGTGACTCAACCTTCATGGCGCCCAGACTTGACCAGAGAGGCAGATCTCATTGAGGAGGTGGGACGTCTGCACGGACTTGATACTATTGAACCCGTGCTGCCCCCTGTGGCAAAGAACCTTGAAGATGCCGGTGATCCGGAATCTCGCTTTGCCTTCTGGTCGCGCCTCAAGCGATGGGGCGCAGGGCTGGGGCTCAATGAAGCCATCAACTACAGCTTTGTAGGACACAGGGATCTGGATCGTCTTGGATTGCCGAAGGATGGCCGTATTTCCATCAAGAATCCTCTTTCGTCAGATCAGGATGTTTTGCGGACGTCACTGGCACCGGGCTTGCTTCACGATCTGCGCAATAACCTGGCTCAAGGAGCGCAGGGCTTGCGCCTCTTCGAGCTGGCCAACATCTTTGAAGCCGATCCCCTGTCTGAAACTACGGCACGGGAAACAGGCATGCTGGGTGTGCTTCTCTACGGGAGCCGCTACGACTCTGCCTGGCCGCAAGTCGGAGAAGATGTGGACTATGCGGATCTAAAGGGCGTTGTTGAACATTTGCTGAGATTCTTGCGCCTGAAGGCGCCTGAATGCGTCGTGGAGCCTGTGCATCCCTTTTTGCAACCATGCGTGCGAGTGGAAATCTCGGGGAAACAAGTGGGGGTCATGGGGCGTGTAAAGCCTGATATGGCTGACGCATGGCTTGCCCGCAAAGATGTCTGGCTTGCGGAATTGAATCTTGAAACGCTTCGTGCCTTGCATGATGCGGTACGTCTGAGCTTTGCGCCACTGCCGGTATACCCGCCGGTTCGGCGTGACATTACCGTGATGGCCGGGTACGGACTGACGGTGGCCGATATTGAGAAGCATATTTATGCATTGCGTGTGCCTCTGTTGGAGGACGTGATGCTGGTGGATTGTTTTGCTCCTGAAGCCATAAAGGAGACAGAAGCGCTCCGTCATTTAACCTTCAGACTGACATTCCGTCACAAGGAGCGTACTCTGAAGGATGCTGAAGTGGACAAATTGAGAGAAAACGTAGCGAATTCATTGGTAAAAAATCTTAAGGTTCAAATTTGATTATCAGAGACTGTCCCCATAGGCAAAGCACCTGTGACTTTGTCTGAACAACGGCGAGGGGAGCGCATGCCTGACAGTACGCCGGAAACCTGGAAGATTGGCGAGGTGGCAGAAATGCTCAACCTTCCCACACACGTACTGCGTTTCTGGGAAACAGAATTCCCTCAGTTGGCACCATTGCGTACGCCCAAGGGGCAACGTCTGTATACTGGCGAGCATGTGACCTTGCTGCGACGCATTCAACAGCTGTTGCACGAGCAGGGTATGACTATTGATGGCGCTCGACGTATTTTGCAGGGAAGTGCCGTGATGGACGAAAACGTGCCGGAACGAGTGGTTCCCGTGCCTGATCCGGGCTTTATGCGTATGCTCAAACGCGAACTTTTGTCCATACGGCGTTTATTGAGCGGTGATTGAAACCCATTTTTTACAACACCAACATCGTCCGTCACATGATACTTTCCCCATCTCTTCTTTCTGCGGATTTTGCCCATTTGGCCGATGAACTGACCTCCCTTGAGGCGGCAGGGCTCACTTGGCTACATCTGGACGTTATGGACGGGGCCTTTGTGCCCAATATCACCTTCGGTCCACCATTGTTGCACGCACTGCGTCCCATGACAGACCTTTTTTTTGACGTGCATCTCATGATAGAGGAGCCGGCGCGATATATTGCTGATTTTCGTGCTGCCGGTGCGGACATGATGGTCATCCATGCCGAGGCGGACCGACATGTCCAGCGAACTCTTGCGGCCATACGGGATCTGGGGTGTAAGGCCGGTTTGGCCTTGAACCCTGGCACTGACGTTGGTTGTGTGCGCTGGCTGGCGAAAGATCTGGACATGTTGCTACTGATGAGTGTGAACCCCGGTTTTTCAGGGCAGGCATTCATTCCGGCCACCTATGAAAAAATCAGGGAAGCGCGGCGAGTGCTGGACGCTAACGGCGGGTCTGCTGTTCTTATCCAGGTAGACGGAGGTGTCAGTCCGGAAAATACGGGCAGGCTGGTGGATGCCGGTGCCGAGGTGCTGGTGTCCGGATCGGCCTTCTTTGGCCACAAACCTTACGGTCAGCGTCTGGCCGCTTTTATGGAACCTTTGGCCGGGCGTGTCTCGCGTCCGGAGGAAAATGCGTTGCGACATCGTCGAGACAGTCTTGACGGCGGCACTCTGCTCTGTTGAAGTGTTCGATACCCGGGCCACGCCGTGAGAGACCGATGTTATGAAACACGGTTCTGTATCGGGAAGCTCATCTGTAACTCTTTATTCTGAGGGGAACGTCATGCCCATGCCCACACGTCGACAGTGCGCCAATGCCATTCGGGCACTCTCCATGGATGCCATCGAAAAAGCCAGATCGGGTCATCCGGGAGCACCACTGGGAATGGCTGACATGGCAGAAGCACTCTGGCGACATGTGCTTAAGCACAATCCCGCCAATCCGCGATGGTTTGACCGTGACCGCTTTGTCCTTTCTAACGGTCATGCCTCCATGCTTCTCTATGCGCTTTTGCATCTTACAGGCTACAATCTCTCCATGGAGGAGTTGCGCAATTTCCGTCAGTGGGGAGCGCGGACAGCAGGGCATCCGGAGCGTGATCTTGATCTTGGCATTGAGATGACCACGGGGCCTCTGGGGCAGGGTATCGCTTCCGCCGTGGGCATGGCTTTGGCCGAACGCATGCTGGCCGCCCGCTATAACACGGATGAATATCATATTGTGGATCACCGCACCTGGGTTTTCTTGGGAGACGGCTGCCTAATGGAGGGTGTTTCGCATGAGGCTTGTTCGCTCGCTGGTACATGGGGGATGGGCAAGTTGAACGTCCTGTACGATGCCAATGGAATTTCCATTGACGGGAAGATTGACGGCTGGTTTACGGAGGACGTAGCCATGCGCTATCGCTCGTATGGCTGGCAGGTTATCGGTCCCGTGGATGGCCACAACTTTGATGCCCTGGACGCAGCTTTGGCAGAAGCCGTGGCCGATACGCGTCACCCTGGTCTTGTCATCTGCAGGACACACATTGGGTACGGATCTCCCAAGGCTGACAGTGAAGCCAGCCATGGCGCGCCGCTGGGCGAGGAGTCCGTCAGCGCCACGCGCACAAACCTGGGGTGGAAAGAACCGCCGTTCAGCATACCCCCAGACATCTATGCCGCATGGGATGCCCGTGCAAAGGGTCAGGCAGCCGAAAACACGTGGAAAACAACCTTTGACCGCTACAGCGAGGCGTATCCTGAACTGGCGCAGGAGTTTACGAGGCGTATGCACGGTGATTTGCCAGAAAAATGGGCAGAAATTTCGAAAGAAATGGTGAGCAGTGCCGTAAGTGTCTGTGAGAGTCAGGCCACACGTGTGGCCTCTCGCAAGGTGCTCGAACACCTTGTGCCGCATCTGCCTGAAATGGTGGGCGGATCTGCCGATTTGACGGGTTCTGTGGGAACGCTTACCTCAGCTTCTCACCCTCTGGACGTCACAACCTATAGCGGCAACTATCTTTTCTACGGAGTGCGAGAATTCGGCATGAGTGCCATTATGAACGGTCTGGCATTGCACGGAGGGTTTATTCCCTATGCGGGAACTTTTCTTTCCTTTGTGGATCAGGCCAGAAATGCGCTGCGACTGGCAGCACTCATGCACGTGCGTGCCGTGTGGGTGTTGACGCATGATTCTATCGGTGTGGGCGAGGATGGTCCCACCCATCAGCCCGTGGAACAGCTTGGAACCCTGCGCCTCATGCCAGATTTTCACGTATGGCGCCCCTGCGATAGCGTGGAAACCGCTGTTGCCTGGCGTTGTGCTCTGGAGTGCGTTGATGCGCCTACGGCACTGTCTCTCTCGAGACAAAAAACGACCTTCTGTGCTCGCACTCCGCAACAGGTCGCAGCCATAGCGCGTGGGGGGTATGTGCTGCTCGAGTGTGAAGGCACTCCGGACATTATTCTTATTGCCACTGGCTCTGAAGTGGCGCTGGCACTGGAAGCAGCTGAAGCGCTCGCACAAGAGGGGTACAGGGCACGGGTGGTTTCCATGCCGTGTAGCTCGATTTTTGATGCCCAAGATGCTGCCTGGCGGGAGAGTGTATTGCCGGACAAGGTGCGTGTGCGTCTTGCCATTGAGGCGTCGTCTTCGGATTGGTGGCGTAAGTATGTGGGTCTTGATGGAATGGTGTTGGGGATGGAACGTTTTGGATCCTCAGCACCGGGCAAGGTGATGTTTGAGAAATTTGGTTTCACTGTCGTGCATGTGCTGGAATTGGCCAGGCGCATGCTTAACAAACAGGCCTAGCACCTCTGTGTCGCATTGGCCTTTGATGGAGAATATCATGGCAATCAAAAAAATGCAGGAACTGGATTTACAGGGCAAGACGGTGGTAATCCGAGAGGACCTCAATCTTCACATGATAGAGGGCAGAATCACCTATGACAAGCGTGCCCGCGCCGCGCTGCCGACCATCAAGATTGCCTTGGAGAAGGGCGCTGGAGTTGTCCTCATTTCCCACCTTGGGCGGCCGACAGAAGGGCAGTTTGAGGAGCAATTTTCTCTCAAGCCCGTTGCCAAACATCTGGCTGAACTGCTGGGTAAGCCCGTCACCCTGGCAAAGACCATGGCCGACGCCAAAGCCATGCCAGGTACAGTGACCTTGCTTGAGAATGTACGTTTTCTCAAGGGCGAAAAAAAGAACAATCCCGAATTGGCCGCTCAACTGGCGGCATTGGGCGATGTTTATGTAATGGATGCCTTTGGAGCGGCACATCGCGCCCACTCTTCCACTGAAGGAGCTGTTCGGGTTGCCAAGACGGCATGCGCCGGTCCACTGTTGCAGGCTGAGCTTGAGGCCTTTGGAAAGGTGCTGGACAATCCTGCCCGTCCCTTGGCAGCCATTATCGGTGGATCCAAGGTATCAACAAAGCTGGCATTATTGGAGAATCTGCTGCAAAAGGTGGATACGCTTATTGTTGGCGGTGGTATTGCTAATACTTTTTTGGCCGCTACAGGCCACAATGTGGGCAAGTCTTTGTACGAGGAAGAACTTATTCCTGATGCCAAGCGCATTTTGGAGCTGGCGGCAAAACTGGGCAAGAAAATGCCTTTGCCTACTGACGTGGTTGTCGCATCGGAGCTGGCCTCTGGTCAAGCAGTCAGCGTGTGCGGTGTGGATGCCGTGCCTTCCGATAAGATGATCCTGGATATCGGTCCAGATACTCTTGCCCAGTATAAAACTCTGCTGGACGAAGCCGCCACGGTGGTCTGGAATGGACCTGTGGGGGCCTTTGAGACTGAACCTTTTGGCAAGGGGACGCTCGAACTGGCACAGTATCTTGCCAAGGGCAAGGCTTTTGTGGTGGTGGGCGGAGGAGATTCCGTTGCCGCCGTGGAAAAATACGGATTGGCCGACAAGATGGGCTACATTTCCACAGGAGGCGGGGCTTCGCTGGAATTGCTGGAAGGAAAGGTGTTGCCCTCTGTGGCGGCTCTGGAAGCCCGCGGATGAGACAATTTTCCCGTTTCGAGCCTCAACCCCTGAGAATGTGCAGGAGTTGAGGAGCAGATGAACATAAAGACCCCGGCGAGAAACTGGGGTCTTTTTATTTACACTGCTGTCGTAATTTGAAAAGCAGAATGTCTGTTTT
The DNA here is from genome assembly GCA_017613295.1 of Desulfovibrio sp. GTDB lineage: Bacteria > Desulfobacterota > Desulfovibrionia > Desulfovibrionales > Desulfovibrionaceae > Desulfovibrio. The sequence goes on from JAGAEE010000212.1 coordinate 10,437, forward strand.
ACATTTTGATAAGCAATGGGGCAGGTTGGAGATGCGCCCTCGCATTGGGCACCGCCCTTCAGTAAAAAAAGAAGAATTTTAAAAGGAAATGACCACCTGTTCATTGTCGGGAGAGCGTTGGGCAATGTCACCAATGTGCCATGCCTGAAGATTAAAGGCCTGGATGCGACTGATGGCTTCTTCCGTTTGATCGGGAGGCAGTATGAGAACATAGCCAATGCCGGCGTTGAAAATTTGCAGCATTTCCGGCCAAGAGAGGTTGCCGTTTTCTTTAAGCCAAGCGAATACAGGGGGTATTGCCCAGCTGCCAAAATTGATGCGCGCTTCCACTTGATTTGGCAGCACACGGGGGATGTTGTCATAAAATCCGCCGCCTGTGATGTGAGCCATGCCCTTGATATTGATGTCACGCAGTAACTGGCGAACGGCTTCAACATAGATAATGGTTGGCCTTAACATGACCTCGCTTGTACTGACTCCTGATTCTCCAGGGAAGGGATCGTCGTTTTTGAGGCCGCTTTCTGCCAGAATCTTGCGCGCTAGTGAATAACCGTTGGAATGCAAGCCGGATGATGCAATGCCCACGATCGTATCCCCCATGCGGATGGTGGATCCGTCGATAATTTTTGCATTGTCCACAATACCTACGCAAAAGCCGGCTAGGTCATATTCACCGGGGGCATACATGTCTGGCATTTCGGCCGTCTCACCTCCCAGCAGGGCACACCCGGCCTGGCGGCATCCTTCAGCCACACCGCTGATGACAGTGTGGGCCAAGTTCACGTCCAGTTTTCCAGTGGCGAAATAGTCGAGAAAAAACAGCGGAGTGGCGCCCTGTACCAAAATGTCGTTGACGCTCATGGCCACAAGATCCACGCCCACGGTGTCGTGCTTCTGGCAGGCAAAGGCCAGCTTAAGCTTTGTCCCTACGCCATCGGTGGAGGATACCAGCACCGGTTCCTCCATACCATTGAGGTCAGGTCTGAAAAGACCGCCAAAACCGCCAATGTCCGAAAGAACTCCCCGGGTATGCGTGCTCTGAACCAGGGTCTTGATACGGGAAACCAGTGCGTTGCCGGCTGCGATGTCGACGCCTGCCTGGGTGTAGGCCTGTGAGCGTTCGTTGGACATTCTCTCCTCCTTTGACTTTTTCTCAATAGCACAGGTTGCGTCAAATCCCAAGAAGCTTTTTGTTACAGTTCCAGACAAATCCTTTGGAAGAATTTCTGTGGACCATACTGCCCTGCGCTGCTACCATGCCCCTGTGCAGAGAAGGAGTGTTTTATGTATGTGCATGTTATGGCGTCCGTTTGTGTAGCCATTGTGTTAGCTTTGTCCTGCGTGAGCCGTGCCGCCAATGATGGACAGGCTTACCGGTCCCCCGTTTCCGGTGTCATTCTGGCTTCGCCACAGCCGGAACAAACAACACGTCGACTGACTTTGCCTCCTGCCTTGGAGGCTCAAGAGGCGGCTTCTCCAGCACCTGGCAATGGGGCAGATCGACCTTTGCCGTCTTCAGTGGAGAAAGACGAAAATCCTCTTCCCTCACAGTCACCTAGGGAAATGCCGGACGCGTTTGCCATGCCATCCCGTTATAACGCTCACGGAGAGGCTGTGCCCTATTCAAGGATCATGGGAGTATGGCCTGAGCGTGGAGATTCGGGTTCCTCTCCCATGCCTCAAATGTCAAAAAAAGATGGCGAGACGAGGTTGACAAACACGACACCTCACCCTTTTTCGGCATGGAATGGTGAAAAATCGTCTTACGTGCATGGCTCAGCTTCAACAGGTACGTATGCTCCTTGGTCTCAAGAGGAAGACCATGTGTACGGAACATCGTTGCTCAATGGCAGCCATTTCAGAAGTAGAGGACATGTGGAACACGGGCAGGATCCCGCAACGGGAGACATCTTCACACATGTGGTTCCACCTCCGCCACCGGGAAATAATGAACACGGCACGATAGTTATCGCGCCGGAGATATATCCCCATATGCCAGGGCCGCAGAAGTACCAACCGCCTATGCCCGGCTATTATGGCCCAGGTTTTGAATCAACACACGGATCTGATGGGTGGCACCGGCATCACCGACATCGTGTTGAGGCACAGGGATCGTCCTGGGGATCGAACCGTTTTTTTGATGAACAGCGTGGGGGGTGGTGAACATGCAGGCAATGCTTTGGTCTCCCAATGCCGACGGTTCAGTAACTTGTCGCCTGTGTTCGCATCGTTGCCGTATACGCAAGGGTGGCAAAGGGCGTTGTGGCGTACGAGCCAATGTGCGTGGTGCTTTGATGTCTCTGGCCAATGAGGTGGTAACGGCCGTCGGTATGGATCCGGTGGAAAAGAAGCCTTTGTACCATTTCATGCCAGGAACAAAAATTTTTTCCATTGGCAGTGCGGGATGTAACTTTTCCTGCCGTTTTTGTCAGAACAGCAATATTTCACAGGTACCTGCGAGTGGTATGGTCCCCGGGCGTCGCACAACCCCGGAAGAGCTGATCTCCTTGGCTGTGACCAATAAGGCACATTCCTTGGCTTTTACCTACAACGAGCCGACGGTTTTTTTTGAACTGGTCTACGAGACGGCCCGTCTGGCCAGAGAGAGAGAAATGCCCAGCGTGCTTGTGACCAATGGCTTCATGTCGTCAGATTGCCTGAGAGCCCTGAGCAGCAGTATCACTGCGGCCAACGTGGATCTGAAGGGTTTTACCGAAGATTTCTACGCCACTTATTGCGGGGCGCGTTTGCAACCGGTACTCGATAATCTCAAGACCATCAAAAAGATGGGCTGGTGGCTTGAGGTAACCACACTGGTCATTCCCGGAGTCAATGACAGGGAGGATGAATTGAAAGCCTTGGCCGCCTTTATACATGACGAGCTGGGGGCTGACACTCCGTGGCATATTTCTGCCTTTCACGGTGCTTATCGCATGGCAGACTATCCGTCGACCCCGTTGCCCACACTGGAACACGCATGGCGGACGGGAAGGGAGGCAGGTCTGCATTTTGTCTACATTGGCAATGTGCAAAGCATCGTGGGATCTACAACATTTTGTCCTCAGTGTGGGGCAACGGTACTCAAGCGTGAAGGGTTTGCGGTTCGCGTTACCGGTGCCCTTGGCGAGTGCCCTTCCTGCGGCGTGACGCTGCCCGGTATCTGGAAGCGATGATTGTGGTCTATACTGGTGACGGCAAGGGCAAAACCTGTGCCTGTGTGGGGCAGTCATTGCGGGCCTTGGGACAGGGCATGGCTGTAGCTTTTGGCCAGTTTATGAAGCGTGACGGGCAAGCCGGAGAACAGCGCTTGCTGAAACGTTTGCTGGGAAGGCATTTTTTTGCCGGAGGTCTGGGTTTTTTGCGACACGATGAGGACCGTAAAGCACATCGTGAAGCCGCACTCAGCGTCTTGGATTGGGCACGTGATCGCCTGATTGAGGTGGATATGTTGGTGCTGGACGAGACCCTGTACGCCTTGAAAGCGGGTATAGTGCTACGGAAGGAAGTGGAGGAGCTGATAGCAGATGCGCGGCAGAAGGGCTGCCATCTGGTTCTCTCCGGTCGCAATGCCCCGGACTGGCTAGTGGAGGAGGCTGACCTTGTGACGTCCATGACAGAGATCAAACATCCCTGGCGGCATGGAGTCAGGGCCGCACAGGGCATGGAATTTTGACATCTTCGCCTGAGGTGTCTGCGGGATCCTTCATTGTCTGGACCTTGGGCATGGCACGTGGACGCAGTTTGCGAGTTTCCAGACGGTTGCGGATAAAGTCGCCCGGTTTGATCCCTTCGGGAACGGCGGCGAGAGGAAATTCCGCTCTGGCCAGATTTCGATGCCCACCGGCTTCGCCCACATCGTGAAAGCAGGCATCAGCCAGTCGACCGATGTCACGGCTGCCGTCGCAGCGAAAGATGACCACGACAGTTTTGTCTACCACGCCGCTGACGGCAATCCACTTGAGTCCGTGGACCTTGGTGAAAAAATCCGCGATAGCCACCAGCAAGTCGGCGCTGTCCACTTCCTTGAGAGAAACGTGAGCCCCCCCACCGCGACAGTCAGCCAGTGAACGGAAGGCACGGGCGAAGAGTGGCAGCCAGCCACGCAGGTATTCACTGCGGGTGATGCGGCGCATGAGGCTGGTGTCGGCGTGGCGTGAAAGCCATTGGTAGGCGCGGAAGTCGTCTTCACCGCCGGAGCGTTCGAAGGTTCCGGTATCCGTACGGATGCCATAGAGCAGGGCTGTGGCCAGACGTGGGCCGGGCCACAGGCGCATGGCCTGAAGGTAGCGCGTCATCATGGTGCTGGCGGCACCGATATTCGGGCGTACGTCATAGAAAACCGCTGGTGAGGGACTGGGGGGTGCCACCCCCTCCAGGGTCGGCGGCAGCGGGTGGTGATCGATGATGCAGTCGAAGTTTAAGCCCTGAAAGGCTTTGTTGTGATGGGGCTGGGAGTCTACTAGGGCCAGATGTGTATAGATTTGGGCCTTGTCAGGTTGCCATTGCTTTACCGGAATGTTCAAATAGCGAATCATGGCCAGATTATCCGGGCGGGTCACCTCGTTCACACGGGCGATGTCAACGCTGCGAACCTTTTGCTGCATGATGCGCTTGAGCGCTAACGCTGAGGCCATAGCGTCAGGATCGGCGTTGATGAGAACACACCAGCGATCGTCCTTGTTGAGGCCAGATCGCCACAGTTTTAAGCGCGTAATGTATTCCGGCATGACTGCCATTGCATCACCTCGTTTCATTGTGCCTGAAATGGTCGTGAACTCCCGCGCCTTTCACTTTTGTCACTTCGTCGGGGAAGTGGAGGATCTGCGCCAATACAGGCAGGGACGCCACATATCCGCTCCAATGGAACACTTCAATCATGTGCGTGGCCGATGGCGAAAGTCGCGTCGCCAGATCACTCACAATACGACGTTGCGGCGGTGTCAGAGCCGTGAGGGGCAGATGTCGGTCATGGTCGCCGGGGGCACTCCAATGCAGCAGCACGGCCTGTTCCGGAAGATCGGATGCCAGCAGACGCTGTTGATCATACCCTAGGAGATGGCCTACGTCCAGACACATACCTGCCCCATGTTCTTTCAAGAAGGACGTGCCAAGGCTGGTCAGGTCGCAATATTCCGTGTTTTCCAGCACGAGAGGAATGTCTGTTTCCTGGTGCCAACATTGGAAAAAAGCGGACAGCAAACGGCGTTGTACGGCTGGTTGACCTTCTGGAGGGTGGAGTACGGCCAGGCGTGGTTTCAGAAAGGTCACTCTGTCCATAATGTCCAGGGCTGAACGGGCGGATATGTTTGTCTGTGCGTTCCAGGGCAAGTCCAAGGGCAAATGAACATGCCAGCGCAGAGGCAGATTTGCGAGAGAAGGCGGTATATCGTCGGGGCCATAGGCACAACAGGCTTGTGTTTCAAAAAGACAGAGCCCTACTTCATCTGTTTTCCCCGCAAGAAAAAGGACATTTTCTGCCAAATTCGCCGGAATAACCCATGATGGGGCGGCCATACGGCCGACAAGACTGCCAGATTGAGAGGCAAATCCATTGTCAAGGTTCGTAGGCATATGGAGAATCCGGTAAGGGCAGGGCTCGAAAGCGCAAAAGCCACTGTCCTGTCAGTCTGATAACGGCGGGGTCGTCCGGAGAGAGAGGGGATGTGTCATCGGTGCATAGTGCGGTATGGATGTCGCGTGCCAACTTGGTATGAGGGTCATTGCCTGCCGGGGAGGATCCGTCATCAGAATTGTGGTGGCAAAGGCGTGCGTCCAGAAATTCTTCAAGAAAAACATGCTGTTGATTTATGTCGGGAGTGAGATGCAGTTCCCTGCCCAGCCTTGTCAGCTGCCTGACCGGATCCCGCAGCAGGGCCTCATAGCCGACACACAAACGCGGGAGGCCAGTGCTGCCAGTGAGAGCGCCCAGAGTGTGGGCAATCCACAGGGCGCAGGCTTTTGCCGCTGGCATGTTGTCACGACGGTGCAGGGAGTGAGCCACACTGTCCGGATTGCGCAGGCAGATGAGGCACTGAGTCTGCCGATCGATTTTGGCCAGCAGGGGGCGCCAAAAAGGCAGAAGTATGCTTAAACGGGGATCCTTAAGACCAAAAACGGGGATGCCTGCTGTTTTCTGCTGAAGAAGGTCGATGGCCGCAGAACCCCATCCCCCTTTGATCAGGGCGCGTTGACGTTGAGCCGATGGTGGTGGGAAATCGTACCATTTTTGATCCAGGTATCCCAAGAGTGCCTTGTTGAAGGCATAAACCTCGGCGTCCTCAAAAAAACCCTTGGGATTGCACGGATGGCTTGGCAGCAGATGATTTCCTAGAGAGACACCGAACACCTGAAGAGCGCGGGCAAAAGCGCTGGTGCCACTGCGGTGCATGCCAAGCACCAGTATGAGCCGAGGCTTTGTGCCCATTACAACAAATGATGGCAGGCCCAGCCGTTGGCAGCGGCTGCCGCTTCGGCCTTACTGCCTCCCAGAACACACACGGCAGCTGTATCTTTTGCCGCAGCAAGCACATCCGCGAATTGTCGAAAATGCGTCGCTGTGGTTCCCAGCATTTCCTCACGCATGCGGGCGCGCAGGTCATCAGTATCGTGTGTGAGCCAGCGAGTGAGAGAGCGGGCACCTTTGGCGTCCGGCAGCAAATACGCGTCGAGGTCGCCAACGGCACCCACAATGGCTTGCGTGAGTTGGGCTTTGTCTGGCGTAAAGGTGCGCAAATAATCGGCCATGCCGTCAAAAGCGTCGAGGGTATCGTGAACATTGGGGTCGCGATAAGAGGCACAAGTAAGAGTACCGACCAGCCTGTCCATGCCGCAAAACGCGCCATAGGCACCACCGCGCACACGCACATGTTCCCAGAGATAGCCCATGCGCAGAGCGCGCAGGATGACGGTCGCCGAACCGTGATAGGCGTAGCCCAGGTCGTATAGATTGCTGGCTTTGCCCACATAGTTGATTTGGGCCGGTGCGAGAAAGACTTCTCCTGTCGGAAGTGACATGGCGGTCGTACCCAGCCCTGTGGCTTTACCGGGTCGACTGGTTGGCAGGGCGGTAAGCACCTGACGCGCCTGCTCTATGGCCAAAGCGAGCCCCTTGTTTTCAGCCACGCAATCAAAAACCGCGCCGGGCCGGGCCACAATATGCGCGCGCAGTCTGTTCAGGTCAACCAAAAGGGACGTGGCGTCATTTTCAAGTCTTGCCAGTAAAGCACGTACGCTCTCCAGGTAGGTTAGACCTGCCGTGCGTTCAGCCAGGGCGTCAGCGCCGTTGAAATGGGCACGAAGGCGAGCGCTGACGGTGGCGTGCCCGGCCGCCTGGAGTCCGTGTTCCAGCCGGGCCTTGTCTTCTAGAAGCATCTGGTGCAGCCGTTCGGTCAAAAAAGGACCGTCCTGTAGAGGTTCCAGCAATATCTCGTTTACGAGAGCCATGAGGTCTGGCAGTTTGTCATACACTGCCTTGCCGGTGATGCTCAGCCATGTCAGGGGCGCACGACTGCCGTATATGGCTCCCATCAGGGGATCGGCAGAAAGTCCGCCTGTTCTGGCGGCCAGCAGTGCCCCCAGTGCCGTGAAATCGCGTCTCGCTGTGCCGGTTTCCGTGAGGGAGCGGGCAAAGAGCGGTATCAGTGGCACCAGTTCTTCGGGGACATTGTTCAGAGGCAGCAGGAATGTGGCATAGGCAATGCCGCGTGTGGGCAGCTCATGTGTAAGAACCGTATTATCCCCTTGTATTACCTGACGGGGAATAGTGGCATTTTCGCGTGGCAGGTCGTCCAGGCCTAAGGCTGGGATGGTAGCCAGGGCTTCGGGAGTGTCCGATTTTGTCTGGATTGCGGCAAGGCGCGCTGTGTCGCTGGCCATGGCCTTGCGTGCGTCGGCATCGCAAGCGCGCTGTACGGCATCCACACGGGTCTGCTCTGCCGCATCTCGGGTGGCGGCCAGGGTGGCATCAGGCAAAAGGATTACTGTGGCCCTGTGGTTGTTGTTCAAAAACCATCGGCGAAGAGCGTCTTCGAATACAGGCTCGCCGGCGGCCACGCGTGCTTTGAGTTCGTCGAGGGGAGCCTCCCATGCCAGTGGGGCCATGGGATCATTGTCATACAGCCAGGTGGAGAGAGATTGAATCATGGCAGACAGGCCACGCGGAAATCTGCCAGAATTGTTCTCGCGGTAGGCAAACTCCACGGAGTTCAACGCGGCCTCCACGGCTTCGCCGGGAATTCCCTTCTCAGCCAGGCTGGCCAGGGTGTCGAAGATGAGAAGCTCGGCTTTTTGTACGTCACAGGGGGCAACGCCTTTGAGCCCTGTGGAATAGTACATCTGGCGTAAATCCGTTTCCAGGCCGCACCCCGTGGTATCTTCGCCAAGGCCTGAGGCGATGAGCGCCTTTCGTAGGGGAGAGCCGGGCAGACCTTCGAGGATGTGCTCCAGCATTTCCATGAGCAGGGCCTGGTGTACATCACCCCGTTCCCCTAGTAGCCAGTTGACCGTGAAGAGAGCCCCCTGTTCGTCTCTGGCGGCGGCGTATGGCACTTCTATGTGGCGCGGTATGTTCAGACGGGGCTGGAGGGGAACGGAGGAATTCACGGGACGTGCGTCATAGCCCTTGAGGGCTTCGGCCGTCAGGCGCAGGCGCTCGTCCTCCGGGTCGTCGCCCCAGAAAAAGAATCGTGCGTTGCTTGGATGATAGTAACGGCTGTGAAAGGCACAAAAATCTGCATATGTGAGGTCGGGAATGATTTCCGGATTGCCGCCGGAATCCAGACTGTACAGGGTGTCAGGGAAAAGCGCCTGCTGGCTTTGTTCAGCGAGTACGGAGTCTGGAGAGGAATAGGCCCCCTTCATTTCATTATAGACAACCCCTTTGTAGGACCATTGTCCATCTGGAGTTTCCGCCTCCACATGCCAGCCTTCCTGTTTGAAGATGTCTTCGGAAATTCTGGGATGAAAAACGGCGTCAATATAAACGTCGATGAGATTGTAAAAGTCACGCAGGTTGCAGCTGGCTACCGGGTAGCAGGTTTTGTCCGGAAAGGTAAAGGCATTGAGGAAAGTTTGAAGAGATCCCTTGAGCAATTCCACAAAGGGTTCCTTGACGGGATATTTCTCTGAACCGCAGAGGACGGAATGCTCTAGAATATGCGCCACACCCGTGGAATCAATGGGCGGCGTGCGAAAGCTCACGCCAAAGCATTTGTTTTCATCTGTATTGCATATGGAGAGCAATTGTGCCCCTGTGGCGTCGTGTTTCCACAGTCTGGCCGTACCGTCAACCTCGCGTAGGCGTCGATCGCAAACGAGGGTAAATCCTTGCTGTTTCATCAAAAAAATCCTTTGTGGTCGTCTTTTGCGGTCTCTACTCATAAGGCGCTTGCCCCGTGTCTGTCAACGGTAGCTGCGAAATCCATGGTTGTCAGAGTGTCGACACGGGTGCCCTACGAGATGGCTGCGACGTGTGTCAGGAAAACGACAAATGGTTACAGCGATGCGTCAAATGATAATATTTCTAGACTTTTTCTGGAATTGGCACGTTTGCTGCAATATAACGAGTGCGGGTTACAGAAGAGAAGAGTCAAACGCCAAGGAGGTCATACTGAAAGGTTGTCATATTGTTGATACAGCTCTGGAACGGGAACAGCAACTTCAAGACAAGGAGAATCGTCAGGTGCCGGGCCTCAGGCCCGGCATTTTTGATCTTACCGTCATTACTCGCAATACAAAGCACTTCGCGGGCACGGGAGTTCCTTGTCATACCCCTTGGGCAGAAGGGTACTAACTGTATTCAGTGGAAAACAAGCCCCCTTGACGGGGGCTTGTTTTCCACTGTGGACGTATGCGTTCAACTTTCGGACGATCAGGCGAGCTGGGAAAGCAGAGTCTCCTTGATGGAATCAATGGAGCCTTCGCCATTGAGTTCGATATACTTCGTCTTGCCTTCGTTGGCCAGCTTCTTGAAATAGTAGGCGGCGGCCAGGGTGCCGTCAGTGGTGTTGTAATAGATATCGTGGCGTTTGTTGATGGCGGCTTCGTCCTGATCGTCGGAGCGGCAGGAGAGATCACCACCGCAGACGCGGCATTTATCACCGTTTGGCTTGATCGCGTCGATATAGATGTTGTTGGGATGATTGTTGTTGGTCTTGCACAGACGACGACCCATTATGCGATTTTTGGCCGTTTCGCGGGGAAGGAGGATTTCCACCACGTAGTCAAGCTGAATATTAGCCTGCTTGAGGGCATCCCAGAGTTTTTCAGCCTGCACCATGTTGCGGGGGAAGCCGTCCAGCAGCCAGCCGTTCTGGCCCTTGGTCTTCAGGGTGTCAAGCACCATAGGGATGGTGATGTCGTCGGGCACGAGGTCGCCTCTGTCAATATAGGCTTTGGCTTTCTTGCCCAGTTCGGTGCCTCCGCCGATATGTTCACGGAAGATGGCGCCGGATTCGATGTGGGCGAGGTTATATTTTTGTTTGATCAGGTCGCCCTGAGTGCCTTTGCCGCTGCCGTTGGGCCCAAAGATAAGGATATTCATGACGCATCTCCTTGGCGGAACCGTAAGGGGTTGTGCAAAAAACATGTCTTCGATACTGCGTACGAGCCCCTCTGTCAACACGGGCACAGGGGAGTTTTTCCCGTGTGTGGGCTGCCATTGGGAGGGGTCATACGTCAAAAAGCATTTCCAAGTCTTCACGCGTGAGCGATTTCCACGAATCCTGACCAGGAATGATGGCCTCTGCCACGCCGCGTTTGGCCTCCTGCAGTTTGAGGATTTTTTCTTCCACGGTATTCTGGCAGATCAGTTTGTAGGAAAAGACCTGGCGGGTCTGTCCGATCCGGTGGGTACGGTCAGTGGCCTGATTTTCCACCGCCGGGTTCCACCACGGATCGTAGTGAATAACGTAGTCGGCGGACGTCAGGTTGAGGCCCGTGCCACCGGCCTTGAGTGAAATGAGAAAAATGGGAATGTCCGGGCTTTGGTTGAAGCGATCCACCTGTTCGAAGCGGTCCTTGCTGGCGCCGTCGAGATAGCAGAAGGGCGTCTGTGAAAAATCTAGCCATTGTCTGATGATCTGCAACATCTGCACGAACTGGGAGAAGACCAGGACCTTGTGCCCTCCTTCCACGATTTCTGTGATCATGTCTTTGAAAGCGTCGAATTTGCCTGAGGGCAAGTTGTTGGAAAAACCCGGAATGTCCAGTTTGAGTAGTCGCGGATGGCAGCATATCTGCCGCAGTTTTAGCAGGGCGTCCAGGATGGACATTTGGCTTTTTGCCAGGCCTTTTTTGTCCACATCGGCCAGTACCTGCGCGCGAAGTTTGCGGGCCAGGGCGGCATACAGCTCGGCCTGGGCCTCTTCCAGGGCACAGCAGGTGACACTTTCCACCTTGGGGGGCAGGTCTTTGGCCACTTCGGCCTTGGTGCGACGCAGGATGAAGGGCCTGACGCGGGTACGTAAATAATCCAGTGTCTCTGTGTCGCCGTCCTTGATGGGTTTAACGACACCGCGCTGGAAGGCGTGCTGTGATCCCAGAAAACCTGGCATGAGAAATTCAAAAAGCGACCAGAGTTCAAAGAGGTTGTTTTCAATGGGCGTACCGGAGAGGCAAAGGCGCATCCGGGCGTTGATGCGGCGTACGGCGCGGGCTGTGATGGTGTTGGGATTTTTGATGTTCTGGGCCTCGTCCAGAATGACGGCGTTGAAGTCGTATTTTTCCATCTCCTCCATGTCGCGCCTGAGCAGGGCGTACGTGGTGATGATGAGGTTGGACTCAACTATATGCTTGAACATGCCCTCGCGGCGTGTGCCATAGATGATCAGACGTTTCAGGTTGGGAACAAATTTTTCCGCCTCCCGTTCCCAGTTTGGCAGGACGGACGTGGGCACAACGATGAGGTTGGGACCAGTACAGTGGCTTTCTGTCATATGCTGTATGAAGGCCAAGGTCTGCACGGTCTTCCCTAGGCCCATTTCGTCCGCGAGGATACCACCAAAGCCGTATTCCGAAAGAAAGTTAAGATAGGCAATCCCTTGCAGCTGATAGCTGCGCAGATTGGCGTTGAGCCCCTGCGGGGTCTTAATGGCTCGTACCTCGCGAAACGTGTGGATTTTTTCGCGCAGTTTGTTCCAGAAGGAGTCCGTGGTGGCGTCGGGCAGATCTTCCAGTAGATTGTCCAGTACGGGAGCCTCGAACTGCTTGAATTTCTGCTGAGGAGGTTTGGAGGGGTCCAGGCCAAGGGCAGAAAGCTTGTGGGCGATCTTTTCCAGCCACGCTTCCGGGAGGCTGGTGTAGGAACCGTCCTTGAGCTGCACATAGCGCTTGCCACGCACCCAGGCCTTCCAGATCTTTTCGAGTGGCAGACTTTGCCCCTCGTAATCCACACTGATATCCAGAGAAAACCATTTTTCCTTTTCGTTGCTGGTCACTGTGGCCACGATATTGGACGCTGCCGTGCGTACCTTGTAGCGCGAGAGGGCCTTTTCACCGTAGACGCGGTAATTCTCCACAAGTCGGGGATAGGCATCAAGCAGGAAAGCGATCGCTTCCTCCGGTTCCAGGAACCACAGTTTGCTGGATCTCGCCTGGAAGCCCAGCGTAGTGAGCTCGTCCATAAGGCGAGCTTCCTCTTCCTGGTGACGCCGCACGAGAAAGGTCTGCCCTTCGTATGTGTAGCTGCCGGTTTGGAAGTCGGGGTTGGGACCATTGAGGGTAAATTCCCCGTGACGTGTTTCGTAGATGTTGTCGATTTCCAGGGTCAGCAGGCTGCCTTCTTCGTCGAGGAAGAGCTTGGGATTGTAGGTGGCGGGTTGGAACACCGGCTCCATGAGCTTGAGGAATTTTTCCGGCTCGTACAGGTCTGAAGAAGGCAGGCGAGTCCACACACGGTCGAGAAATTCGGAAATGTCGTCGTGGGGCACCACCGGGTGTTCATGGATAAGATTGCGTACCAGCGAAGGGTAGAGGCCTGTTTGGACGGGGTAGAAGTTGTGCTGGTAGCATACCCAGAGTGGCATCTGCCCGTGGAAGGTGATGGGCGCGTCTTCACTGTTTTCTTGCGGGGCAGATGCGTCGGACCGGTTTGTGTCATCCAGCCGTTCGGAATCGCTGCAGATGGGAAGTGGTGTTCGACCCTCGCGTTGTAACAGCACGTCGAAGTGAAAACCCGCGTCGTCCAGAATGGGCTTGAGCTTGAGGGCAAAAGGGGTGCTTTCGATACGGCAGGGTTTGTCCGTATCCTTCCAGAGCAGGTAATATTCCCGTCGTACGGCCCAGAAAAACCATGAGGTTAGTCCCTGGGGAATTTCGATGCGGTGCCCGTAATAGTCCAGGTGCTGACCGATCTGTTTGGCCACGTGGGGCAGCTGAGGGGATAAGTCGCACCAGTCGGGATTTTCTATGAGCTGCGCCAGAGTGACATTGTTGTGTACGGTGGAAAGTCCGGATTTATTTTGGCGTCCTCTGAAAAAGGAGACGAGAAGGCGGTCCTGCTCCGGTTCAAAACGGAAGATGAGGTAGTGGTGTCCGGGTTCCGGCTCCAGGTCCGTGGAGAAGAAATTGCGGAAACTCTGTTTCCAGTCTATGGTGGGGGGTGGAGTTTCCTCCGGGTCTCCCTCGTTTTTGCGCAGCTCTTCGGCAAGGCGGAGGGCCAGGGCGGCCACATGGCGGCAGATGCCTGTAAAGGCGTCAGAGCAGTTGCATTGGTGACGTGTGCTGCGGTCAGCCAGAGTGAAAACAAGGGTCGGTGTGTAGACCTGGAGATCCTCTCCCTGAATGACGGCCTGCACGTCCCAAGCGTCACCTTCCTGTATATTGATCTTTTGCACCCCGCCCTCTGAGAGAATATAGTGGGCGGCGTCACGAATGTATTCCGGAACGCTGTCGTGAAGAAATGTCTGGCAGATGTCGCGAACGACGTTTTGTTCTGATCGGCTCATGAGTTCCTCAAAAGAAGGCTGTTTACACAATTTTTGATAGATATCATGAAGCGGGGGGCAAAAGCAATATGAAGCCGCCTTTTTTTGTGAAAAAATTCTTGTCGGCCTTGCATGATGTCGTAGGTGCGACCTTCGCGCTTACGTTGGCCCTGCAGTGTTATATTATTCCGGTACAGGGCGCCCCCGTGATTGACGCAGGAACTCCCTCCTCTCCTGAGGACGGTGGCAGTATCACCTTGGGCATGCTGGGCGAGGCCTCCAATCTCATACCCTATCTTTCTTCCGACGCCGCTTCTCACGAGGTCGCTGAGCTGATATACGTGGCCCCTCTGCGTTATGACGGGGACTTGCAGCCGCAACCTTGGGCTGCGTCGTCCTGGAGTATGGATGATGAGGGCAAGGTACTACGTTTTACGTTGCGCAAGGGCATATTGTGGGAGGACGGTCAGGAGCTGACGGCCGAGGACGTTGCCTTTACGTGCCGGATTGTGGCTGACCCGGCCACGGGCAGTCCCTATGCGGAAGATTTTCAGCGTGTGAAGGAACTGCGCGTGATTGACCGCTATACCTTTGAGGCACGTTATGACCGGTATTTTGCCCGAGCCGTGTCCACATGGATGAATCCGATCCTGCCAAAACACCTTCTGGACGGGCAGGACATACGGCACTCCCACCTCGCTAGAAAACCCGTGGGTGCCGGCCCCTATCGTCTGACCAAATGGGAGGCTGGCAGCCGCATTGTGTTGGACGCCTCACCCACGTATTTTGCCGGCAGGCCTCACATCGACAGGGTTATCTACCGCATCATCCCTGACAGCGCGACCATGTTTATGGAAATGCGATCGGGACGTCTCGACATCATGGACCTAACACCATTGCAATATTTGCGTCAGACAGCCGGTGAGGAATGGAGCCGGTGCTGCAGCAAATATCGCTACCTGGCTTCGGTCTATGTGTATCTGGGGTTCAACCTTGAGCATCCTTTTTTTCAGGACGTGCGCGTTCGCCAGGCCATCTCGTTTGCCATCAGCAGGGAGGACATCATACGGGGAGTCCTGCTGGGGCAGGGCGTACCGGCCTTCGGACCGTTCAAGCCGGGCACATGGGCTAGTCATCCCTCACTCCAGGCCGTGCGTCAGGACATACCTCGGGCGAGGTCGCTCCTGGCCGAAGCCGGTTTTGTAGACAGTGATGGCGACGGTGTCCTTGACCGGCAAGGTCAGCCCTTGGCCTTCACCATCTTGACCAACCAGGGCAACGAGCAACGTATCCTGACGGCCACGGTCATGCAGTCCCAGCTCAGGGCCGTGGGTATTGACGTACGTATTCGTACGGTCGAGTGGGCCGCTTTTATCCGCGAATTTGTGAATAAGGGACGCTTTGACGCCGTACTCTTGGGTTGGACCATACCACAGGATCCAGATTTGTATTCAGTGTGGCATTCCTCACAGACCTTTGAGGGGGGGCTCAATTTCACCCACTATCGCAACAGCGAGGTCGATGATCTGCTCACCAGAGCGCAGTCCACGCCGGACAGGCAGACGCGAGTGGCCTGTTACCGGCGGATTCAAGAAATTCTGGACGCGGAACAGCCCTACTGTTTTCTTTTTGTGCCCTGGGCCTTGCCCGTGGTGCAACGGCGTATCCGTGGCATAGAACCGGCTCTGGCGGGTATTATGTACAATTTTGAAGATTGGTGGATTCCGCAGGCGTATCAGCGGGCAGGAATCGCTCCTTAGCGTCGCAAGGCTGGGACATGACAATGGCATGGAGGCTAAGAGGCTTTCCAGGGCGCCTATTCCAGTTTTAGTGCGGAGGGCAGGTTGTCGTTTGGGCCGGCCGCGCCTTCCATGTAGTGTCCGTCGTAGATGGCATAGGAGTGGAGCTTGCCGTCGGTGACGATGTTCACAACACCCTCGTCGAATTCACTGGGATACCATGTCAGCTCGGTATGCTGGGTATTCTTGCCAGAAGAGTAATAGCCACTGCCGTCGGCCAGGAGGATCATGTAACGGTCAGCATGCTGTTTGATGCAGGCTTTGCGCACGTCTTCATAGCCATGTGCTTCGTCAGACAGGGTTCCCAGGCAGGCAGTGGCCCGCAGTTCTCTTTTGCCTGCCATGATATCGCCGATGTTCGTCGGCACGCCACCCGGGGATGTGTCGGCCCGTTCTCCGGAGCGAAAAAAGTTGGCGCTGATGGCCAGCCCTTCAATGTGCAGTACCTTGCGCACAAAGGTTACGCGTACGTAGTCGCCCGTGCGGGGACGCCTTCCGTCTTTGCCGGTGAGGGCCTGAGCGAGGGCGTCCCTGTCTGCCACAATGGTCCATGAGGAATGGCCGTTTTTGATCACGAGGAGACAGCGGTTCTTGCGGGTGTTGCCTTTGAGGATGAGTGTGCCTTCCACGGTTTGTTCGCGTTCACCGGCCAGAGCCGTGCCGAAGGATTGTGGCAGCAGAGGGAAAAAGAGTGTGACCATTGTGAGGAAGAGACAACAGAAAAGGGAAGTCTTGTGTCGCATCGTGCCCTCCGCCGGGCACGCGCCATGAACGACGTGTGCCGTTGACAGGGAGCGTGACAGTTTTTGCGCTTTCTGGCAAGGGGACGTTTGTCGGGATGCGGCGCTTTGTCGGCGGTTCTCATTTTGCCGTTTTTGTGTATACTCCACTTGTACCGGTCGCACTCGCGCCCGCCATGTCGCAAACGTGTCCGGACTGGAAGGTTTCGGGACAAGACGCAAGGAGCAGGGTATCTCATGCTTGCCATGCCAAAGGATTTGCCGCAGCCACAGGTGAAACCCAATGCTGAGGTCGTTTTGCAGAAACGCTATCTGCGCAAAGACGCGGACGGCAACGTCTCGGAAACCCCACGTGAGCTTTTTTGGCGCGTGGCCTCCGCCATTGCCGCCGAGGAGGGCAGGTATGCCTCTTCCCCCTGGTCTGTCGCGTCGCTCGCCCGGGAATTCTACGACCTGATGACCCAGTGGAAATTTTTGCCCAATTCACCCACATTGATGAACGCGGGCACACCGCTAGGGCAGCTTTCGGCCTGTTTTGTTTTGCCCGTTGGGGATTCCATCGAGGAAATCTTTGACGCTGTGAAGTATGCGGCCATGATCCACAAGTCGGGCGGAGGAACGGGTTTTTCCTTTTCACGCCTTCGGCCTAAGGCCAGCAGGGTGGGATCCACCGGCGGCGTGGCTTCCGGCCCAGTGTCTTTCCTGCGTATCTTCAACACGGCCACGGAGCAGGTGAAGCAGGGTGGCACGCGGCGCGGGGCCAACATGGGCATATTGCGCGTGGATCATCCGGATATCCTTGAATTCATCAGGGCCAAGGAGAAGGAAGGCGAATTCAACAATTTCAACCTTTCGGTGGGGCTGACAGAGGCCTTTATGCAGGCCGTAGAAGATGACGGTAGCTACGATCTCGTGGCTCCCCATACCGGCAAGGTGAAGGAGCGCCGGCGTGCACGAGAAATTTTCGATCTGCTGGTCACCAAGGCCTGGCAGTCCGGGGATCCCGGCATCGTCTTCCTGGACCGCATTAACCGAGACAACCCTACGCCGGATCAGGGCGAGATCGAATCCACCAACCCCTGCGGCGAGCAGCCACTGCTGTCGTACGAGGCCTGCAATCTCGGCTCCGTCAATCTGGCACGTTTTGTTCTGCCCGGTCACAAGGGCAGCGCTGGGGTGGAATGCATCGATTGGGAGGAGCTTGCGCGTGTTGTCCATCTGGCAGTGCGTTTTTTGGACAATGTCATCGATGCCTCACGTTTTCCCCTGGAGCGTATTGCCGAGACCGTACGTCGGAATCGGAAAATTGGGCTGGGGGTGATGGGTTTTGCTGATCTGCTCTACCGTCTGGAAATTCCTTACAATTCGCAGGAAGGATTGAATTTGGGCGAGCGCCTTATGGCTTTTGTGAACGACGAGGGCCACAAGGCCTCAATGAGCCTGGCTGAGGAGCGCGGTCCCTTCCCTGCGTATGATACGTCCGTTTTCCCCGCAAAGGGGCTTGGCCCGTATCGTAATGCCACGGTGACCACCATTGCGCCAACTGGCACACTCTCTATCCTCGCCGGCTGCTCTTCCGGTGTGGAGCCTCTTTTTGCCCTTTGCTTCACGCGCCACATTCTGGACGGAGAACATCTTTTGGAGGTCAATCCCTGGTTTGAGGAGGCACTTGGCTCGGCTGGTCTTTTCAGCCACGAGCTCATGGACAGCGTTGTGGCGAGGGGATCCATAAAGGATATGGAAGCTTTGCCCGTCCATTTACGCCGCGTTTTTGTCACGGCCATGGACATTGAACCCGTGTGGCATCTTCGCATGCAGGCGGCCTTTCAGCGACACACAGACAATGCTGTGTCCAAAACAGTGAACCTGCCTCACAGCGCCACGGAGGAGGACATACGCAACATTTACTGGCTTGCCTATAAGGAAGGGTGCAAGGGCGTCACCGTATACCGTGACGGCTGTAAAAGCGTGCAGGTGCTTGACACCGGCGAGGGACAGAAGGAACGGAAAACTGCTGAAATGTCCATGCCGACTTCTGGTGTGCGCGAGCGTCCAGACATCGTATCGGGTTTTACCCAGCGGGTTACCACTGGTCTGGGTGTCATGTATCTCACGGTCAATGAAGTTGACGGCCGTCCCTTTGAAGTTTTTGCCACCATTGGCAAATCAGGTCGCTCCATAACGGCCAAGGCTGAAGCCATTGGCCGTCTGGTGTCCCTGGCCTTGCGTTCTGGCGTGCACGTGCGTGACGTGGTGGCACAGATCAAGGGAATAGGTGGTGAACATCCCGTTTTTCGCCGCAAGGGGCTGCTGCTGTCCATACCGGACGCCATAGCTTGGGTGCTGGAACGTCGCTATCTCAAGGATGAACCTCCCGTCGGCGTCACCGACTTGCAGGAGCAGAGCTGCCCGGAATGCGGCGAGGTGCTGGTTTTTCAGGAAGGTTGCCTGATTTGCCCAGCCTGTGGTTTTTCCCGTTGCGGGTAGGGGGCGAGGTGAAGTGGATCACCCATCAAACGGCGGCCGTAACTCTGGGTGTGGCCCTGCATATGCCGCTAGCAGGGCTGGCGGCACTCTGTGGAGGCGCCATTCTTCCAGACGTGCTGGATCAGCGTATGGCACGTTTGGCTGTGACGCGTGGCGGTCGGCAGCGTCTTTTCAACGCCGTGCATCGGGGTACGACACACTGGTTTGGCTGGTGGCTCACCCTGTGTGCCGTGGCGTTCTCGGGGGCTGGAGTGAACGGAAGTGTGAAAGATGTGTGTCTGGGGCTGGGTCTGGGCGGGCTGAGTCACGTGCTGCTGGACATGCTCACACCGTCGGGCGTACCTCTTGGACCACTGCGCCGTCGCCCAGCGCTCTCTCTCAAGATCTGTGCCACGGGCAGTCTCGGCGAATTATGCCTTTTGGTTGCCATGGTGGCTGCAGCATGGCTTTTTCTGCGGGAGGACGTGCTGGAACTGGCGCGGATGTTTTCCCGTGCGGCCATGTTCTGAGGGAAAATCTGTCGGGTGACAGGTCGAGGAAGAATCACGACTTATTTTTTTGTAAGCTCTGTGTTCAGCTTTCAAAGTAACATAGAAACGTCAGATACGGTGTTCCGATAGTGCTGAAAATGACACACTAGGCTTGCCATGTTCCGATAAAATGTCTATATCCGTATCCACGGGGGGCTCATATCTCTGAATGATCCTAAGTCAGAAACAAACCTTGAAGCAGGTAAAATCATGACAGATGCGTCCAACTGGAAAGGCATAGTCCTTGCCGGCGGCTCCGGCTCCCGCCTGTATCCTTTGACCCTGAGCGTAAGCAAGCAGCTCATGCCCATCTATGACAAACCGATGATCTACTATTCGCTGGCCATTCATCTCATGGCCGGCATACGCGACATATGTCTTATTTCTACTCCTGAGCATTTACCCCTGTACGAGGCTCTCCTGCATGACGGTTCACAATGGGGGTGTCATTTTTCCTATGTGCTTCAACCCAGGCCCGAAGGTTTGGCCCAAGCCTTTTTGCTGGCCGAGGATCATATTGCAGGTCACAACACCTGCCTTGTGCTGGGTGACAACGTCTTTTTTGGCAGTGGTCTGCCAGCCCTGATGGGTTCTGCCATGTCACGACGTCACGGGGCGACCGTTTTCGGATACCATGTGAGCGACCCCGAACGCTATGGTGTGGTGGAGTTTGACAAGCAGCGCCGTGTGGTGAGTATTGAGGAAAAGCCACAAATGCCCAAATCCAATTTCGCCGTCACGGGCCTCTATTTCTATGACGCGAGTGTGCTGGAGATTGCCCGCAGCGTACGCCCTTCAGCGCGCGGAGAACTGGAGATCACGGACGTGAACAATGCCTATCTGTCACGGGGGGATTTGCATGTGGAACTCATGGGCCGAGGCATAGCCTGGCTGGATACGGGCACACACGATTCTCTCATGGATGCCGGGGCCTTTGTGCAAGCCGTAGAGAAGCGGCAGGGCCTCAAAGTGGCCTGTCTTGAAGAAATCGCCTGGCGCAAGGGGTACATCAGCGCTGATGACGTACGTCGGTTGGCCGCGCCTTTGTCCAAGACCGGCTACGGGCAGTATCTGTTGGAACTGGTGGATACGGGGATAGGACAATGGAAGTAGTGACGACACCCATAGACGGAGTATTGCTCATCAAGCCCAAAGTGTGGGGAGACGAGCGCGGCTATTTTGTGGAGACGTGGCAGCAGGAGCGATATTCTGCAGCGGGTATTGAGGGCCCCTTTGTGCAGGACAACCATTCCAGGTCTTGCTTCGGTACGTTGCGTGGATTGCATTTTCAAAAAACGCGCCCCCAGGGCAAACTGGTCAGTGTTTCTTTGGGAAAGGTTTTTGACGTTGCCGTGGACATACGGCGAGGGTCTCCCACCTTCGGAAAATGGTATGGCGTGGAGTTGACGCAGGAAAATCAGTGGCAGCTCTGGATAGCGCCTGGCCTGGCACACGGTTTTGCCGTCACGAGCGAGGTTGCCCATTTTCATTACAAATGCACCGAGTTTTACTGTCCTGGTGATGAGGGGGCCATAAGGTGGAATGATCCCGATGTGGGTGTGACCTGGCCCATAAGTGATCCTGTTCTGTCAGAAAAGGACAAAATGGCGCCTTTTTTCGCCCAACAAATGTTTTAATGTTGCTAGAGGATATGTCGTAAAGCATGCTTCTCTCCTGCCCTTTTTCGCTGACAGCAAGAAACGGAAAAAATTTATTGCCAACCCTCAAGTTTTTTGTCGTTTCTGCCGATAGAAATGACAAAGTAGTGTTCTATGTACTTTGGGAGATGGCAAGATGGACGCATTGCACAGTATCAGCACTCAACCCATATCCGTTTTTGGGGGGCCGGTCGCTGGCGGGGAAATGACCGAGGGGACAAATCGTCCTGGAGGGCGTTTTGCTCTTCCATCAGGTTTGTCCCAAGGCAGGGATAGTGGCAATGTCGACAGGCTTGGCTTGAGCCCTGAAGCCGAGACGCAACTGCGTGAGCTTAAGCAGCGTGACGCCGAGGTGCGTGCCCACGAGCGGGCTCACCTTTCCGCCGGAGGACAATATGTCAACGGCGGTCCGCACTATACCTATCAGAAGGGACCAGACGGCAAGCAATACGCCAGCGGCGGGCATGTGGATATTGATGTCTCCCCAGTGTCCGGTGATCCAGAAGCCACTCGTAAGAAAGCCGAACAGGTGCGTCGGGCCGCCACGGCTCCTGGTCAGCCATCAAGTCAGGATCGGCAGGTTGCCGCAGAGGCCGCCGCAATGTCTGCAGAGGCCGTTCAGAATGAGCGGGGGGAGAAGCGCCTTGAGACGGAAGGTATGGATCCGACTGCCCCGCACGTCGTCACGGCAGAAATTGTGGATACGCAAGATACTCCCCGAAACCGAGCTCAGGCGCACGCCGCTCAAGCTTATGCAGACATGTCAATGCGAGGCGTCATGCCTGTGTCTCTGGCTCCTGGTTCTTTTGTGGCGACCTCCATTACCGTGTAGTTTTGCCAGAAGCAGTCCTGTCAGCTATTGATGACAGTGCCCAGATGGTCATCATCCAGCAGATAACGACGCAAGCTTGAAGGGGCGCGCCCGTCCAGAATGAGAGCATGTTGGCAGCCTTTTTCAAGCGCGTACAGACATGCCTCTACCTTGGGAATCATGCCGCCAGTGATGACATTGCTCTGGCGCAGCGTGTTGGCTTCCGTACGGGTCAGGGTGGTGATCAGTCTGCCGTGAGCATCCAGCACACCTGGCACGTCAGAAATGAGCACAAAGTATTCCGCCTTCAGTGCTCCAGCCAGAGCACCAGCTGCCGTGTCCGCATTGATGTTCAGTGCCTGACCCTCAGGGCCTGAGGCCACCGGGGCCACCACAGGCACGAAACCGGCGTCCAACAGTGTGTGTGGCAGAGCAGGGTTGACATTTTCCACCGTGCCTACCAGCCCCAAGAGAGGATCTTTGATACGGGCCTGCAAAAGGCCGCCATCTCTTCCGGAAATGCCAGCTGCAGGCGTGCCCTGTCGAGTCAGCTCGTTGACCACGGCCTTGTTGACCTGGCCGCAGAGGACCATTTCAACGGCTTCCATAGTAGCCTGGTCCGTAATGCGCAGGCCGTCAGCAAAGCGGCTTTCTATGTTCAGGCGCTGCAGAAGAGTGGATATCTGCGGGCCACCTCCATGCACAATGACGAAACGCATGCCCTGTTTGTGAAGTAGCGCCAGATCACTAGCGAAGGCCGCGCTGAGTTCGGGCTTATCCATGGCGTGACCGCCATATTTAATAACAACTACGGTATGTTGCATGTGTGATTTCCTTGGTGAGAGCGGTGAAACGTGCCATTTGCTTTGCCTATTCTGGCAGAATAACACAAACCATGCCTCTTGTCATTTGTCCATGCAATGCGTAACTCTGCCTTCATGTACGCCCACGTCGCACTGCTTACACAGCCTCATGCCACTCTTACCTATACCCTACCACCGGAATTCCCCGAGTGTTTCTGGCGGATTGGGCTGCGCGTGGCTGTGCCCCTTGGCAGGGGTAATGCCGGTCGGCTGCGTGCGGCAGTGCTTTTGCGTACGAGCGAAATTTGCGAATTGCCGGAAAATGTGATCTGCAAACCTTTGGCCTGGCCGCTGGAAAAAAATCCTCTGATCAGCGTTGAGCTTTTGGAACTGGTTGAAGATTTGGCCAAGCGTCAGGGTGTCAGTGTGGGCTACATTTGGGGGCACGTGCTGCCGCAGGGGTTGCGGCGAACTGATATACGCCTGCATTGTCTTGAAGAAGGTCGGGCGCGCATTGTGCCTTTCCCCAGGATTATTGAGGCTTCCCAGCAGGAACGCAAGGAATGGGCCAGGGCTTTGTGTGAGGGATCTGCCAATCTGATCCCTGCGGGAAGGGATGCGGCAGAACTGGAATTTTGCCAATTGCGTGTGGATCCCCCGTGGCCTGTGCGTCCTGCCGCCACAAGGCAGCGGGCCGTTCTGGAATATCTGTGGCAAAATGGCAGTGTCAGTCGGCGTCGCCTGATGCAATCTGTAGATCAGGCCGGGCCAGCCCTGCGATCCCTGTTGGCGTCCGGGTACGTGTCCCTGTCACGCGAGAGTGGCTTGAACGAAGATGACAACAGCGTACAGAAGGACCTGATGCCTCCACCGCCTCGTCCTTTTGCGCTCAATGCCGATCAGAATGCCGCCCTCACAAACATGCGTTCTGCGCTGGAAGACGGAAAGGCCGTCTCGCGCCTGCTTTTCGGAGTGACGGGCAGTGGCAAGACCGCAGTCTATCTGGAGCTTGCCAAAGAATGTCTGGGCATGGGCAAGAGTGTGCTGCTGCTGGCTCCGGAAGTGGCCTTGGCCTGCAAGTTGCGGAGGGATACGGCATGTGCCCTGCCTGACGTCCCCCTGTTTTTCCATCATGGCTATCAGTCTTCCTTGCGTCGGGAAGCGACCTTTCGTGCGCTGGCAGAACGTCATGAGCCCTGTCTCGTGGTGGGTACACGTTCGGCCCTCTTTTTGCCCATTCCTCGCCTGGGCTGCGTCGTGCTGGATGAAGAGCACGACAATTCGTTCAAGCAGGACGAAAGTTTGGTCTATCATGCCAAGGAAGTGGCCTGGTTTCGAATGCTCAGAAATCAGGGCTTGCTGGTGTTGGGGTCGGCCACGCCAGATTTGAAGACCTTTTATGCGGCCGAGCAGGGGTACTTGCCTTTGCTTCGTCTGCCCAACCGGGTGGGCGGCCGTAGCCTGCCACCGGTAGAACTGGTGGACATCGCTTCCCTCAAACCTGGAGGCACAACTACGGAGGGCCTGCTGGCGCCGCGAAGCGAGGAAGCCCTGCGCCAGACCCTGGCTCGTGGTGAGCAGGCCGTTGTGTTGCTCAACAGGCGCGGCTACGCACCACTCATGTATTGTCTGGATTGTCACCGTAGTCTGCGCTGCCCGCAGTGCGACATCGCCCTGACCTACCACAAGGGCATGGAGCAGCTTGTTTGTCATTATTGCGGGTACACTAGGTCTTTCCCCGGACCTTGTCCCCAGTGCGGTGGCATGCAGTTCCTGCCCATGGGCGAAGGCACGGAACGACTGGCCGAGCGATTGAGCGTGCTGGCCGGGAGGCCTGTTCTGCGATTGGACAGGGACAGTACCCGTCGCCTTGGCCGGATGGAGGAAATCCTTTCCGCCTTCGCCCGACAGGAATCGCCCATTCTTGTGGGCACACAAATGTTGTCCAAGGGGCATCACTTTCCGCAGGTGACACTGGCCGTAGTGGCCGATGGCGACCTTGGCCTGAATTTGCCGGATTATCGTGCGGCGGAGCGAACATTTCAGCTGCTGGTGCAATCCGCCGGACGAGCCGGAAGAGGAGATAAGCCGGGGCAGGTTCTTATCCAGACCCGCGACGTGCGGCATTATTGCTGGCAGTACGTACAATCGGCCGATTATGAAGGTTTCTATCGCAAGGAGCTTGAACTCAGGCGCCTGCGCCGTTATCCGCCATTTGTACGACTGGCGCTAATTCGCCTCTCCTATGGCATGGAAGAGCAGAATGGGCCGTCTGCCCTGGGAGAATTGTCTCAGGTCCTGCGTAGGCGTGCGAAGGAGCTTGGCGTGCAGTTATTGGGGCCGGCGCCAGCGCCTTTGGCCCTTCTGCGAGGACGAAAGCGCTATGCCTGTCTGTTGAAAGGACAGAACTGGCAAGACCTGCGTGCCCTTTATCATTATGCCAAGACTCAAAAGTCGGCCAAATTTTTGCGACTTTTTCTTGACCTTGATCCCGTTAATATGTTGTAGCAGGGCGTTGTGCATTGTATACGTCGTTAGGCACGTTCGGTAAGGACGTGTCGCCATGCTTTATCCCCACCTTGGAGGATTGATGAAAGTCCTGCATACCGCCTGTGTTGTGCTTGTTCTTGTCTTTTGCTGTACGTCCGCTGCACGTGGAGAGGGTTTCGCCCTTAACGAATGGAGTGCGCGCGGTGTCTCCCTGGCGAATGGCCTGGTAGGCCGTGCCGACGACGTTTCTGCCCTGGCCTACAATGCCGCCGGCATCACCCAATTGCCAGGCACGCATTTCATGGGCGGTTTGGCCTTCATCTCTCCGTCTGGCAGTGTGGAAAGCTATACCGCTGGTGGTTCTCACACCACCACGGCCAAACCGGCCACATGGATGGCTCCGCACGCGTTTATCAGCCATCAGTGTAATGACAACGTCTGGCTGGGCTTTGGGGTGTTTTCGCGTTTTGGTTTGGGGAACAGCTATAGCGGCGACTGGCAGGGCAGGTACAACATGTATGATGTGGGAGTGCAGACCCTTTCCTTTGTTCCCACGCTTGCCCTGAAAATCAACGAGATGTTTTCAGTTTCTGTTGGGCTGGATATTATGGACGGCCACATGTATCTCGGATCAAAAATTCCCACTGTCACCGTAGCCATGGAGCGTTTTGACAACGACATGCAGCTTGAGGGCAGCGGTTGGGGGGTAGGGGCGCATGTCGGCCTGCACATGCGTCTTAATGATCAATGGTCTGTGGGGGTGAGCTACAAGAGCCAGGTGACGTTACATTTGAACGGTGATGTGGAATTTGGATGGCATGGGGATAATCTCGCGCGGGCTGTGGCACATCTGCCCGAGGCCAGAGATTGTAACGCTGAGGCCACCCTCCAGCTGCCGGATTCCCTCGCGTTGGGCATAGCCTTCAAACCTCTGGATAATTTGAGCTTTGAAGTCGGAACCACATGGACACGCTGGTCAACCTACAATGCCCTGAATATCTATATGGAAGACTATGACTCCATCAATAATAAGGAATGGCGTGATGGCTGGAATTTTAACGCCAGCGTGGAGTACAAGCCGCTGGACTGGTGGGCGCTGCGCGCAGGTTTTTTTTATGAAACGCCGGTCATCAGCGAGGACCACGCCGACTTTATCGTTCCCACAAATGGCCGCAAAACACTTAGTCTTGGTATGGGATTTCAGTGGAATAACTGGGCGTTGGATTTGGCCTACTCGCATGTGTGGGTCAATTCGACAGATTATGGCAATACCAGAGCCTCGGGCATCAGGAGCGGAGGTATCATTGGAGGACAATCCAAAAATGTCTCGGCCGACATAGCCATGTTTTCATTATCTTATACTTTTTAACATATTTATATATTTCAATATGTTAAAAAATAAGATCCGCATCGGCGGATCTTTTTTTTGAATGAAGGCAAGAAATATAGCAAATTTATTGACTTTTTCATGAAAATATCTCAATTTTTTTTGGCTTTTTTGTCTAGAAAGGAAGACATTCAGGAGGTTTTTCATGAAACGCCTCATGCTCGCCTTGATGCTTGTGCTGACCATAGCGTTGCCAATGACGGCTTTTGCCGAGAATACCGGAATGTATCTGGCCCCCAAATTCCTCATGACGTTTCAAAATACGGGGGTGATGGAACGATCCGGTTCCCTCGCTGGGTCAGGCGTGGACGAGTACGGTCAGTTTACTTTGGGTGGCGCTCTGGCTCTGGGTTACGATTTCTGGCCTCAACAAATGCTCCCTCTGCGAGCCGAGTTGGAGCTTGCCCTGCGGGGAAACAGCGAGACCACCTGGGATGGCGGCCTCATGGAGGAAGTGAAGGGCACCTGGAATTCTTCAACGCTCTTCGCCAACCTGTTCTGGGATTTTCACAATGCCACCATTGTCACTCCCTATGTGGGGGGGGGCGTGGGGCTGGCCTTCAATTACGCCGGATACGATTTTACAACTCGCGGGGGAGATCGCTTTTCCGGCGATGAACGCACTACCAATTTTGCCTGGAACTTGGGCGCCGGCGCGGCTTTCACCATCAATGACCACTTTAGCGTCGACGCCTCCTACCGTTTTGTAGACATGGGATATAATGAAGTCAGTGTCTCCTCAGGTGGCAAAACTTATACCATCGGAAGCAGACCCTACAGTAATGAATTCATGCTTGGCCTTAGGTACGGTTTTTGATTGCTGACACGCTCGACGGCACACATTTCCCGGGTGCCGTCGGCTGTGCCGTATCGGAAAAGGGTATGTCCACAGCTGAGACGTCAGGACACTTTCCCGTAATTATTTTTATCTTGGCTTTTTTTATCTTGACAATCCGGTTGTCCTTCTGTGTCGTGCCATTTTGCGGATGAAGGCAAAAATACGAGAAATTTTGAGAAAACTCGTAAAAAATGAAGATATCTTTGTGAATATTTTTTTTTCTTTTTGTGAATATCCTTGACCCTCTTCGTAACAGCCCTAGCATATATTCGTTTTTTGGGAACGGTGACATGCGGTCATTCTAAAAAATATATATATTTAAATATGTTACAAACATTCGTCTTTGGGGATAAAAATACTCCCGCCTGCCGCAAACCGCGCCTTATTCTCGATTGCCCGTTGACTGGCTTTTGGACTACAAGGCTGCATGCGCGAAAGATGGTCAAAAATATCTGAAAATCTCAAAAAACTGGTAGAGCCCGGTGTTTTTAGGGTCTGGATTGCTCCTCTCAAGGCCCAAGTTTTTGACACCGGTCTTCAGCTTGAAGCCCCTACCGCTTTTGTGGCCAGCTGGCTTGAAAGCAAGATGTTGCCTACGTTGCGTGAAGCGGCCTCACCCGTTTTGGGAGTCGAAGCTTCTGCCGTTGAAGTATGTATCACGGTTGGATCGGGGAAAGACGTTTCCGTCGGGGAAGCTGAATCCCTTTCTCCTATGCCGGTATCTGAAGGAACAAACACGGTGAGCGGCGAAAGATGGACCCAGGCCAGCCTGCCTTTTGCGCTCACCCATCGCCCCTTTTCGACCGCATGGCGCTATTCCTTTGCAGATTTTGTAGTTGGTCCCACAAATAACATTGCTGTAGCTGCGGCCCGTGACGTTGCTGACGGAGCAGGCTGTGTGCAAACGCTTTTCATAAACTCGAGCGCTGGCTTGGGAAAGACGCATCTTTCTCACGCAGTGGGAAGGTCTCTTGCGGAGGAAGGTAGTGGCGTGCGGGTGGCCTATCTGACGGCAGAGGAGTTTGCCTCGCGTTTTGTGGCCGCACTTCGCAGTCGGGATGTGGAGGGTTTCAAGGCGCGCTTCCGCGATCTGGATGTGCTTTTGCTGGAAGATGTCCATTTCTTTCAGGGCAAGGAAAAAATGCAGGAAATGGCCTTGGCCGTCATCAAGGGTTTGCAGAATCGGGGAGGCAAGGTTATTTTTACTTCATCCTTTTCTCCACGGGAGCTGCAGAACGTGGACAGTGCCCTGGTCTCACATTTTTGTTCAGGTGTTCTGACAGACATAGGGATCCCTACGGAAGAGATGCGTCGAGATATTCTGACACGCAAAGCCAGTAATTTTCAGGTTCTGTTGCCTGACAATGTCTGTGAGCTCTTGGCCAGCCATCTGAAGGGTGACGTACGTCAGCTCGAATCCTGTCTGGACAGCCTTGTGTTCAAGGCCAGGGTGATGAACTGCGCCCCCAATCTTGACCTTGCCATGGAAATACTGGCTCAATATGCCAAGACTCCTTGTCGCTATGATTTGCAAACCATCGTGCGTCTGGTTTGTGAAAGCTATGGACTGGAAGAGCGCCAGCTGTGTTCGCGTTCCCGTCGAAAGGAATACGTTTTGGGGCGCAATACTGCCTATTATCTGGCACGCAAGCATACGGAACTCACCCTCCAGGAAATTGGGGCGCACTTCAATCGTCGGCACACTTCTGTGATAAAGGGCATTACGACGGTTGAACGTGAACTTTCCCGCGAATCCAGCCTTGGTCATCAGATCGCCCGTGCTGTCAGCCTTATCGAACACCATGCCGGAGTGGGTGCATAGTCTCGCCGCGATACCTCGTGACAGTGTATACTGTATAGGGGTCCCTGTGGTTGCCGACCGGGCTCTGCTGGAAGCCTGCCGACATCTTGTGGCGCCCGAAGAAATGTCACAAGCGTGCAGGTACGCACGCCTGGGTGATGCTGTCAGCCATCTGATGGGACGCGTGCTGGTACGTCAAGTTCTGCGAGCGACGTTTGGTCTTGAGGTGACAGAGCCGTTTCATGTCTCGCCATATGGTAAACCTTATTGTCCTCAATGTGCCGCTTTCTTTTCCATCTCCCATTGTCACGATATGGTCTGGGTGGCCCTGTGCCGTGAAGGTGCCGTGGGAATCGACGTTGAAAACGTCTCTGCTTTGTCGGAGTTTTCGGAGATTGTGGCACATCTGCATCCGTCGGAGCGGGCGTATCTCCTTGATCTGGACGAAGGCGATCGGCCGGGGGCATACTGTCGCTGCTGGACGCGCAAGGAATCTGTTCTCAAGGCCGTGGGGCGAGGATTGAGCCTCCCTTTGGACGTCTTTGCGGTGGACGTCGGACCTGTTAAAGAAAACTGGATTGTCTCGTTGCCGGTGCCCTTACTGCCCGATGAAAAAGGCGCGGGTTTTTTGTCCGCTTTGACCGGACAATGGACAAGTGCTCAGGTGAAAACAGGTGAAAATCATTGCTGTAGCGTGGCAGTGGCCGCACCACATCGTAAGCTACGTGTGCTGTCGCTTATGGAGACCGTATGGGATCACGCCAGGGCTTGACATGAATAGTCAGAACGGTTGATAATAACATAATATGTATCGACACCGTGCTGATAAAGAGGCACGCATGCTCCCGGAGTCGCCAAGAAAGCTATCATGCAAAGAGAATTTTCCCTCGTATTGGCAACCATAGGCCGTTATCAGGAAGTCGAGGCTTTTTTACGATCCCTGGAGAATCAGACATACCGGGCGTTTTCGGTGATTCTTGTGGATCAGAATGCCGATGCCGCACTGCTTGCTCCCCTGATTGAGCGCAGTCCTTTGAAAATTTTGCGCATAACGAGTCCTAAAGGTCTTTCACGGGCAAGGAATGCCGGTTTGAGCCATTGTCACGGCGATGTGGTGTGTTTCCCTGACGATGATTGTCAGTTCCCACCGGATCTGCTCGAGCGTGTCAACCTGGCCTATGAGCGTACCGGAGCCGACGTGTTGGTAGGGCGGCAACTGGACATGCACGACAATAACGGATCCGTGCCGCCAACGCAGACAGGGCAGCTTCTGATGCGTTTTTTGCGCAGAGGCAAATCAGAAGAAAGTTTGGAAAGCCTTTGCTGGAACGCTCCGTCGAGCGTCTTGTTTTTCAGCAGGAAGGCAGTGGCCTGCACGGGTTCCTTTGATGAAAGTATGGGGGTTGGCGCCGGAACTCCCTGGGGATCTGGTGAAGAAACCGACTATCTTATACGGGCCTGTCTGCAAGGCTGTGTCTGTGTCCGTTGTCTCGATCTGTGTGTACACCATCCTTCCGTCGATTTGGGCCATCTTTGTCATAGCAAGGCCCGCGCCTACGGTCGCGGCCGAAGTTATCTGATCCGCAAACATCGTTTGGGGCGCATTTTTGCTTTGCTGAATATTATTTTCCCCCTGCTGAAGGCGGTGTACTTCTTGCCACATATCGAGATAGCACGATATTATCTCTATCTGGCCTGGGGAAGACTTGAAGGCTATTTTTTGCCCGCAGACACAGGCCATCAGCAATGACGGCTGCCAGCCCCCTCAATAGCGGTAACATGCGACCTAGTGGTGTCTATCTCAAGGATGGCTTGCGGCTTCCATGGCATGGCAAGCGACGCGTGCCGCCTCGTATAGGCCTTCGGCCAGGGTGGGGTGAGCGTGGACGGTTTGGGCAAGCTGTTGCACATTGAGTCCGGCGGTCAGGGCCAGACAGGCTTCCGCCACCATGTCGGAGGCATGAGCTCCAACAATATGCACCCCCAAAAGACGTCCGCTTTGGGTTTCGGCCACAACCTTGAAAAAACCTGGCAGTTCGCCCATGGCGTGGGCCTTGCCCAAGACTCGCATTGGCACCATGCCGCAGACGACGTTTCTTCCGGAGTCACGAGCCTGTGCCTCACTCAAGCCGACAGAGGCTATCTCCGGTGAGGTGAAGATGGCCGAAGGCATGGCGTCATACCGTACAGGTGCGGGGCTGGTGCACAGGGTTTCCACCACACGGAGCCCCTCCCACGCGGCCACATGGGCCAGCATGACGTGTTCTGGCCCCAGAATGTCGCCCACGGCGTAAATACCGGGTACGGAGGTCTGCAAGGTTTCGTCCACGATAATCCAGCCGCGCTTGTTCACGGCAATGCCGGCCTCAGCCAGACCGAGTTGACGTGTGGCAGGAGAGCGTCCCACGGTCACCAGCACCATATCGGCGGCGACAGGCGTGCTTTCCGCGTTGGCGGATGGTGGCAAGAAAGGAGACGGGATCGCCGTGCCCTGGACGATACCGTTTTCCACACGGACGTCTGTGAGGGTTTTGCCCGTGAGAATGCGGATTTTCTGCTTGCGCATCTCCTTTTGCAGCAGGGTGCGTACTTCCTGATCCACGGAGGGCATGGGCAGCAGGGCGTCAAGACCTTCAATGATCGTGACATTGCTGCCAAAGGTGCGGTAAATGCTGGCCATTTCACAGCCGATGACGCCGCCGCCCACAATCACAATATTGGCGGGCACACGCTGCAGTTCAAGGGCGTCGTCGCTGCTCAGGATGTGAGTGTGGTCGAAAGACAGGCCGGGCAGAGGCTGCACATGGGAACCCGTGGCGATGATCACGGCATCACCCACGATATGGTTTTCCTTTCCCTCACTTTGTACCGAGACGGTATGGGCATCCACGATACGGCCCGTGCCTTGCAGCAGGGTGACCTTGAGGTGCGCACAGGTCTTTTCTAGGCCGTTTTGCAAGATGCTGATAATACGTTCTTTGCGTTCCCGGACAGCATTAAGGTCTATGGCAGGTGCTGAACAGCCAGTGATGCCGTATTCGGTCAGGCGGGTCGCCAGGGTCATGGCGTCGGCGCTGGCCCTAAGGGCCTTTGTGGGGATGCAGCCATGGTTGAGGCAGGTGCCACCCAGGGCCTTCTGTTCGATCAGGGTGACGGTGCAGCCTCGTCGTGCCGCTTCAAAGGCCGCTGTATATCCTCCGGGGCCACCGCCGATGACGGTAATGCGCATGGTGTTCTCCTGAAAAACGTGTCGGGACTGTGCATGACGAAAATACCATCTTGCGACGCTCGCGTCAAAGAATGCGTACGCACCGTCGCGTCAATGCCTGTCAGGACGTTTCCAGCACAACCATGTTTGCGGCCATGCCTGTCTCCCCGCTTGCATCTGGTGGTATGGGTACCTCAACGGAGAGCAAAGCCTCCATGTCCGCTGTGGTGACAGCACCGTTTTCTTCATTCAGCGGCGTTGCGGCTTCTGCCATTTCAGCGGGCAAGGTCTGCGAAAAATCCGTTTCCAGATCTTTGGCATCGGTGAGTGAAACCATTTCCTCATCTGGGGAAACATCGGCTTGCGTCTCCGTGTCGGCGGAGGGCAGGACGCGGGCAGCAGGCTTTTGGGCGCCGAAAAGAAGGAAGCCCTGTTCAAGCGTGTGTTCGGCGGCTTCGGGCATAGGAGAGGACACGGGCGTATCAGGTTCATGACGGAAAATCGTCTGGCATGCTTCAAGGTGATCGACGCTTTCCATGAGGTCTGGACCGAAGTCGTGGAAATCATTCCACCGGCAGTTGCGCAAGTGATGTGGCGGTTCTCCAACTGGGGTCAGATCCGGAGCAAATGCCGAGAAGAATTCGCTTCCCGACTGAGGT
>JAGAEE010000213.1 GCA_017613295.1 Desulfovibrio sp.
GCACATCATTCTTTTCCGCACTGAGCACAGAATTTTCATTAAGCATACCTGTATAGGTAACCATACGTGCGGCCACTTCCTGAAATACTGGCGCCGCCACCACACCACCGTACTGATTGCGAGTGGGTTCATCTACCATGACCAAAACCAGATAATGCGGTTTGTCCACAGGGAAAAAACCCACAAAAGATGCCAGCCGTTTGCTGCCATAGGTACCGGCCCGATGATCTGCTTTCTGCGCTGTACCTGTCTTTCCTCCGACATCAAGCCCTTCTACGCGGGCGCGTCGCCCAGTTCCATCTTTTGCCGCAACCACGTCATGCATCATTTTTATGATTTCACGGGCCGTGGCCGAAGAAAACACTCGGGGATGAACTTCTGTTATTGTTTGCTCCTCGCGTAACAGGCGCAAAGGCTTATACTCGCCATTATTCAGCAAAGTCAGATAGGCCTGGGCCATTTGAAGACCGGTTACCGAAATACTTTGACCAAAAGAAGTGGTCATAAGGTCCACCTCGCTCCATACACGGGGGGAACGCAAGATACCACGACTTTCTGAAACAGGTACCCCAGTACGCTGACCGAACCCCAACGCATGCAAATATCTGTGAAATGTTTGCACGCCGAGCAGCATACCGATCTTGGCCATGCCAATATTGGAAGAATAACGTATCACTTTGGAAGCGGGTATCATACCCTGACGTGAAGTATCTCGAATGGTCACCCTTTTGTTTTCCCACTTACCACCTTCACAGTCGATAAGCGTACCTGGTGAGACTTTTCGCTCTTGTAAGGCTGCTGCCATGACAAACGGTTTGAATGTAGAACCTGGCTCCAGGGCATCGGCGGCAAGACGATTTCGATAGATGAGAGGATCAAAATCCTTATAGGCGTTAGGATTAAAAAAAGGATATTGAGCCCAAGCCAGGATATCCCCCGACGTGATATCCACTACTAATGCTCCACCCCAACGGGCACCAAATTCCCGAACTGTGCGCGCCACTGCCTCTTCCACAAAAAACTGCATCTGAACATCAAGGGTCAGGGTCAAATCCTCCCCCGCAGGCTCCCCCTGTCCTTCCTCATGCAGGTAAAAACGCCGTCCCATGGCATCCCTTTGCACTATCTGGCGGGTGGGCATGCAACCCAGCCGGGCATCCATGGAACGCTCAATTCCCTCAAGTCCCTTATCGTCCATGCCCACAAATCCCAACAGCTGGCCAGCCATGTGCTTGAACGGGTACACGCGATCATACTCTTTGCTCAAACCTATGCCTGGAATGTCGGCCTGTCGCACAGCCTTGGCTGTCATATCATTCACCTTGCGCTTCAACCATACAAAACGACGTTTTCCAGTAATGTCAGCATATATTTTCTGGGCATCTATTCCCAGAATGGGGGACAATCTGTCTGCCGTGACTCGATAGTCAGTGATTTCCTGTGGACGCGCATATACGGATCTTGCCTCCACACTACACGCCAAAACCTGACCATTACGATCTAGAATCATCCCACGTCGTCCACTGACAAGTTCGGACGCCATATGCTGACGTCGTGCACGATCTGCCAGTCGAGGGCCTTCCACCATTTGCAGATACCAGGCACGCCCCCACAAAGCGACCCAAAGCATACAAAAAATCGTCACTACAAAGCGAATGCGTGCTCGTCCCCAATCCACATTCTGCATCCAGGCAGGAGCGAACTTCTTCCCGTTTTTTGCGAATTTACGCCCCAGCTCCTTTCTGTTCGAGGTACGACCCTTCACTTCACGGGAGATATTGCGCTTACGCATGCCAAATCTAAACATATACTTTCCAGAAATTAATTTTTATTCAATATAATAGAGACCGACTATTCCTGCCCCATACGCCGTATCTGCCCGGGTTTAGGTTCACGCATGCCGAAATCCCTTGCCTTGCGGCGCAATTCATATGGAGAAAGCAAACGTTCTCTTTCTACCTCAAGCTTTGCCTTAAGGCTTTGGCGTTCACGCAGGGTATTTTGATGCATATTGATAAAATACGTTGTGTCCATGCGCTCGATGTTACTCCAAACAAGTACGAGACCCATAACCATACAACTCAACAACCCCAGAGCAAGCATCAATAACCATCCCTTGCTGCCGCCCTGCAGCTGTCGTCCCGCAGACAGATTGCGGTTCATGACACCACACTCTCTGCGATTTTTTCTGCCGCACGAAGCTTAGCGCTTCCTGACCTCGGATTCTCTGACAATTCTGCAGCAGAGGCCATCAACGGTTTCTTATACAGTATGCGCACCTCTGGCACATGCCCACACACACAACGGGGCACATGGCGTGGGCAATGACATCCTTCAGCCCAATAACGCATGGCCCTTTTGACCATGCGATCTTCCAGAGAATGAAACGTGATCACGACAAGGCGTCCACCTATGGGCAGATATGCCAGTATTATATCCAAAAAACGTTTGAGTTCTCCCAACTCATCGTTGACAGCCATGCGCAAGGCCTGAAATGTTCGCGTGGCCGGATGCCTTCGAGCCTTGGCGCGCCATGCAGCCGGATAAGCCCGCT
Source organism: Desulfovibrio sp. (assembly GCA_017613295.1). Lineage (GTDB taxonomy): Bacteria > Desulfobacterota > Desulfovibrionia > Desulfovibrionales > Desulfovibrionaceae > Desulfovibrio. The sequence goes on from JAGAEE010000213.1 coordinate 2,555, forward strand.
CCACAAGGGTCGCCAACTGAGCCGTAGTGTCTATGCTCCCTTTTTGCCGTGCTTCAACAATAGCCCGGGCAATGCGTCCTGCCTGCGGTTCTTCCCCGAGGGTGGCAATACATTCCTTCAACCGTGCAAAACTTTCTCTATTAACCCAATGCCAGGCCGAAAGGCTGCCAGAACGCTGATTCATGCGCATGTCCAATGGACCATCCGCGTTGAAGCTGAAACCTCGCTGCCGTTCGTCCAGCTGCAAAGAGGATACACCGATATCCAGCAAGGCTCCGTCAACTTTTTCCCAACCAAGTTGCTCCAAAAATTTGGGAAATGTGCTGTACAATGCATGGAACACGTGCGTTCGTGTTCCGAAAGGAGCCAATTTTTCCCTGGCCAGAGATAACGCTTCTTCATCCCTATCTAAGCCGCACAGTTCACAGTCCGGCACGGCTTTCAACAATGATATTGCATGTCCCGCAAGTCCCAATGTACCATCCAGATATCTCCCGCCGACATGTGGTGCGAGGGCATCCAGAACCTCTGCGGGCAAGACTGGTACATGACGGGCATCTACTTCTTCCATACGATTACATTTCCATATTCAGCCAAATCTACAACTGTATTTGCAGGTTTAACCCGGCAAGCTCCACGGAAACATCCTCTACGGCCAATGCGTCAAAACGCTCCTGATCCCATATTTCAAATTTATTCAGCATGCCCACCAGCATCACATCCTTGCGCAATCCAGCCTCTCTCATGAGCGACTGAGGAATTCGCACCCGCCCCTGGCCGTCCGGTTCGAGTTCCTGAGCCAATCCCATGACCTTGCTCTTGAAATTGGAAAGACGCGGAGAAGGGATGGAAATACTGCTCAGTTGCTCTGTCACGGCTTCCCAGTCAGCCGGAAGATAGGCCACAAGGTGTCCATAATAAGCAGTCAGCCAAAATGTCCCTATTCCTCCCTCAGCGCAAAGACCTTCGCGGTATTCCGGAGGAAGCATCAGACGCCCCTTGGCATCAAGGCTGCGTGAAAGACTTTTGCAGAAAAGCTTCTTCACAATTTCCCACTTTTTACTATTTTCTTCCACTTTTTCCCACTTATGCCCCCAACCCTCCACCCTGTCAAGCGAACATGATTAATACTTCTCGCCAGGGTTTGCCTTCATCTCGTTCATGCCTCTAGGTTACGCTCATGCTAAGCTTGCTACAGCCTCCCGGGAAGAAGTGCTCGGACTTCTTGACAACACAAGAAAAAACAAAGAGTATTCTTTGGCAGAACAGCCTGTTGTATTTTGATACTGCTATCAAACCTCAAAACTCCGTATAAGGAACACCCATGAAGACAAAGATAGTTGCCACTATCGGACCAGCCTCCAACAACAGGGAAAAACTGCACGCACTGGCTAAGGCCGGTGTAAGCGTGTTTCGACTGAACTTTTCGCACGGTACCGCCACGGACTTTGTCAATATAATTAAAAATATTCGTGAAATTGAACAGGAGCTGGGACGTCCCATTACCATCATGCAGGATCTTTCAGGCCCAAAGATTAGATTGGGGGTCTTGCGCGACGGGAGCATTACCGTCCAAAAGGGCATGCGTCTTCTACTGGGTCCTACAGACAAATACACCAATGAAGCACCATATCTGCCTTTTGACCATTCCATCATCCTGGAAAGTCTGGAACCTGATGACCGCATGGTGCTAGCAGACGGTGGTCTACAATTCATTGTGGGGGAACGGCGCGAGGACGGTCTTGTGGTGCTGGTGGCACTTAATGCTGGCATTGTCACCTCTCGAAAGGGTCTGGCTTTACCGGGCAAGGCAACTCGTGTACGAGCCCTGACAGACAAGGACAAGAAAGACCTCAACGATGGTTTGAAACTGGGCGTGGATGCCGTTGCGGTTTCTTACGTGCAAACCGCCGATGACGTGCGTGAAGCAAAGCAGATCATAGCGGCTTCAGGGCGCAATGTTCCTGTAGTTGTCAAGTTGGAACGCCAGAGTGCCGTGGACAATCTGGATGCCATCCTCCAAGAGACAGATGTAGTGATGGTGGCGCGCGGCGACTTGGGAGTGGAATGTCCCCTTCCACTGCTTCCCGCCCTGCAGAAACGCATTATCAGTGCCTGCAACGCGATTTCCAAACCGGTCATTGTGGCCACACAGATGCTTCTTTCCATGGTTAACAGCCCGGCACCAACCCGTGCTGAAACCACTGATGTGGCGAACGCCGTCCTGGACGGCGCTGATTGCGTAATGCTTTCGGAAGAAACGGCTATGGGAAACTTCCCTGTAGAGACTGTGCGCTATATGCGCCGCATCACTGACGAAGCCGAACGCCTCCTCTTGCAAAACCACAATTTGAAAGCCCCCGATGAAAACAAGGGCATACCGGAATTTTTGGCGTATTCAGCCTGCCTTTTGGCAGATAAAGCCGGGGCCAAGGCCATCGTTTCACACAGTCTTTCGGGAGCGGCCGCACGGCAGATCTCTGCCAGACGCCCGCCGCAAAACATCTATGCCCTCACCCCAGACAAGGTTGCCATGCGCGCCATGAATTTTGTTTGGGGGGTATCTCCCATTTTTGTCAACGAACCGGATGCGGAAGAAAGTCATCTTTCACGTGCGGAAAACTTTATTCAGTCTTCACCGGATTTCGAGCCTGGTGAATGTGCGGTGATCACCGCAGGTCAAGTACGGACGGAATCTTCCGCACCCCGTGGAACCAACCTTGTCAAGATATACTGGAAATAGCCCATGCCCAGAAAGCGACAGAACAACGAAAATATCGACGAACAGTATTATCAGATCAGCCCTGAAATTCTGTCGAGTTTTCCCAAGTATCATCCTCCCGTAGATCTTTTTTCCTTCCGTGAGGATATTGCCGTGCTTGCGCCCTATTGTCGAAAAGGGCAGCGTCTGAGCAATGAGCAGGTGGAAGAGGTGGCGGATATTTGCACCAAGGGCAATCTTTTTGTTGCCAGATCAGACCACCACATCTATTCCCGGCATATCGTCAAGCAGCTAGATCTGGTTTTACAAGACGACCATCTTACTGATGCTGAGATTGCCGAAATTTGTATTCATGCACTCCTGATACAGATGCGAGGGTTCTACGCTCAACCTGTCAAAACCATGTTTGAACCCCTGTACAAAGATGTCATGGTGGTGACTGAATATCTCTGGGGTGACAAACATCGCATTAATACTTTTATACGTCGTCTTTTTCGCAAGGATGAGATGGCCCGTCATGCCGTCAATACCATGATTGTGGGATTACGATTGTGGATGTACTCAACCCAGGAATACAGGAGAAAAGATCTGGATCGTGTCACTCTGGCACTTTTGCTGCATGACATAGGCATGAGCAAGGTACCGCCCTTTTTGCTCAAAAAAAACGGCCCACTGAAGCTCGAAGAAAGGGAAAAAATACTACCACACCCTTTACTCGGGGCAAAAATGATGCAGAAAACAGATGTGAGCTTTGACGAATTGGTACATGCCTGCTTTCAACATCATGAACGTCTGGACGGTTCGGGCTATCCACAACATTCTAAGGATCGACAGATTACCCGTGTTGGTCGGTTGACGGCTGTGGCGGATTCATTCTCTGCCATGATCTGCGAACGTCCGTGGCGCAAACCCAAGGACATGATAACCGCATGCAAGGAATTAGTAGGGGATCATCTACGTTATGATCAGGAAATGACCAGCGCCTTATTAGGGGTATTTGCCTCGGGAAATCTTGGTCAATTGGTGGACATGGACGCCATCGTCGACGCCAGGGATTCAGAATAAGACAGATACCTCAAAATGGCCGGATGCCATTCACTTTCCGTTACAAAAAGGGCGGTTCTTAAGGAGCCGCCCTTTATTCTACCCGGCAATCAGGGAAGTCAAGATGGTTGCCTGTTTCTCTGCCTCAGCAAGCAACGGCTCGCAGCCAGATCCGTCCCTCACACGTAGTTTTTCTGTTAACTCGGAAAGTGGTCTGTGTATGGGCACAAGCGCCAGATTGGCGTACACTCCCTTCAAGGCATGAGCCAATTCGAAAGCCTCATCCAGGTTTCCGGCGTCCAGCGCCTTGTGCAAGGCTGCGAGCTTGCCGTCTCCCAAGGCCATCTGAATCAATTTGAAATAAAGATTCTCATTATTCATGCAACGAGCAAGGCCCTCGTCACAATTTGCGCCAAACTCGGAGAGTGATTCTCTGGAAAGCATGCTATTCCTCCTTTTGCAACAATTTTCCGAATTCTTCTGCAGGCATGGGCCTTGCGAGATAAAACCCTTGAATGATTTCGCAATCACAACTCTTCAACATATCGTACTGTTCTCTTTCCTCCACACCTTCCGCAATCAGAGGGAGGGAAAGCATTTTGGCTGTGCCAACGACAAGTTTCAGAATTTGGCGCGACTTGTCACTCTTGGTGATGTTCCTGATGAGTTGCGTATCCAGCTTGATGGCGTCCAAAGGCATATCAGCGAGCATACTCAACGACGAATATCCGATGCCGAAGTCGTCCATTTCCACACGAAAGCCTTCACTCCTCAAATCCGCCACTGTCTCTACAATGCGGACTGCATCATCGGCATAGGCGCTTTCCGTAATTTCCAAAACACAATCTTGTGCAGTTATGCCATGGTCTTGCAAAATTGTCAGAAGCGTATTCTTGAGCCCATGATCAAGTAGATCAATGCGCGAAATATTCACAGACACGGGCACAGCCATTGCCCCACCATCTTTCCACTGGCCAATATGCTGGGCAACATCATTCCACACATAACGGTCCAGCTTGGAGATGAGGCAGTATGCCTCAAGCAGTGCCAAAAAATCCTTGGGGCTAAGCATGCCGAATTCAGGATGGTTCCATCTCACTAGGGCCTCGGCCCCGACAAGCAAAGGTTTGTTCCCCGCAATATTGTACTTTGGCTGATAATGAACAACAAATTGCTGCTGAGACAAAGCTTCTTCAAAATCCTGAAGAAGACGCTGGGTGAAAATTTCATTGCGTTGCATCTCCTCATCGTACACAGCCACCGATTGTGAGAGATCTCCGCGAATGGCATCGCAGGCATGACGCGCCCGCACAAAACGCGTTTCCATGGGGACATCGTGGTCAACATTGGGGTATACCCCCATACGTATGTGTAAATTGCTGATTCCCTCTGTACGTCGCATTCTGGTAACAATACGATCAATAAAATCAGTATGATTGTCCAAATGCTGCACATAAAGGTAAAAATTATCAGAATTTTCACGGCAGACAACGCCCATGCGGGACCCAAGCTCTGTCATGAGATTATCCGCAAGGCTTCGTAGCATTTCATCACCAGTGTCACGACCGTGAAGATCGTTGATCAAATGAAAATTGCTGATATTCACCGCGATGGCATCCATGTCGCGTCCGGCATCATACTGCTCAATACGGTTAGCATATTCGAAGAAAAACCTGCCTGTATACAACCCGGTCAGATCGTCATTCTCCATGCTTTTGATGAGGGCCGAATCCTCTGCCAGCTGTATGGTACGCTGAACACGTGCCCGAATTATTTCGGGCATATCGTAAGGTTTAGGAATGAAATCGACCGCCCCCAACCCCAAGCTCTTTACCTCTGCGGACTTTTCCGATGTCAGAACGATAACGGGAATACGCTTCAGCGTTTCGTCCTCGCTCAGCTTCTGCAGCACTTCGTAGCCGTCCATGACCGGCATAAACAAATCCAACAGGATAAGAGAAAGAGTCATGCCATAATCCCCGATCATACGCATGGCTTCTGCCCCGTCCCCTGCGTGCAGGATTTCGTAATCCCCGCCGATAATGGTGCCCAGTATCTCTCGATTGATAGGCTCGTCATCGACGATGAGCACGGTTCTCCTGAAAAATGTATTGTCGTCCATGGTTAGGCCTCCTTTCAGGGGAAGACGACCCCTTATATAATAACAATAGTCCTGTACAAAAGGAAAATCAAGTTAAATATACATCTAGTTTACTGTATTGAATCTTATAAATACCTCTACATTGATGCGTCACCGCAAAACATCAAACGGCGCACAGACCTGCATAAGGGCACTGTTCACATTGTTTGCCAGGCAAAGCCATAAAGTAAGGCATATACCGCATATGCAATACAATGACACACAAGGAAAGTGTGCAATAATGTCTTGCAGCGGGCAACTCGTCATTCGACAACTCCGCAAACAAAGGATATTCCTTGCCATCAGACCGCAGTTCCACCAGCGCTGCGTCACCTAGAGAGCCAAGATCAGCGGCATGAGCCATGCATACATAGCAAGGCAACTGTACACTGGGAAGCCGAAGGCGCATTTCCTCAAATATGGATTGCAGTAATTCAAGGTCGGCAACCGTAGGACTAACATTTGGAACAAAACGTGTACACATTTCTTCAATACGTTGAAAAAATGGCACATCTTCCCACAATCCCGGATCGAATTTCTTGAGAGAACCAGTTTTGTAGTCAAGGACATACAAAAGATCATTGCGCATGTCCAATCTGTCGACTATACCGGTAAACGAGTAATCATGCCCCCCCAATTGCAATACAGCTTCCAGAGGTTTCTCCAAATCCACGATACATGTTGACTCGGGCTGATTCTGCAGAAAATGCCAAAGCCGTACAGGTGCCGCTTCTTCCAGCATAAGACAACTGTCAGGGGGAAGCACCTGCCGCAAACCAGACTTTTCCAATGCTTCTTCAAAACAAGCCTGCATGGTTTCCCGACTGATATCTCCTCTATGAACCACCTTTTTCAGATATGGCTCGAACATCATGCGCAAGGCTTCATGAATGCAGATGCCTACAGCGGCAGGGTCGTCCTTTTCATTGACTTCACTAAGTGGATTAAGGCGGCACAGGTATTGCCATGCAAAACGCAGGGGGCATTGTTGATACGTATCCAATCGTGTAGCCGAAAGGGGTGCCGTCAAAATACTCATCATGGCGCTGTCAAGTGAAGAAGCTCTATCCACTCTTGCAACATACCTAGGCAAAGGACGAATCGTGCACCGCGCCGACAAAAAAGGGGGATGGCCGGCAATCAGCAGCTCTCCTCTGGAACGTTCTTCCTGCCAGATAAGCTGCTCCACGAAACGGCTCCGTATTTTCTTGCCGTCAAACAAGGAAGAACGGGTAATCCCTTCCTGCCAAAAAAATAGTACTTCACTTGCCCCGAAACAAAGTCGATACAGAGCATAGGCGGCAACACGCTCACGACCTCTGGCATCTGGCAAACCAAGAACTTGCCGCAGTGTTTCCGGCAAAAGGGGATCCTGTGCTGGATTACCGGGAATCTTGTCATCCGTGGCGTCAAGGATGAAAATTCTGTCAAAGTGCAGCAGACGCGTTTCAAGCATGCCCAGGACCTGCAGCCCCATAAGCGGTTCCGCTTCAAAAGGTATTCGCTCCTGCTGAAGAATTTGCCGCACGATGCTGTGCCGTGTTGACATAGGAAATGGTGTGTGAGCAAGACAATTTTGACGCAAACTGGGGGCCGTATGACGTACAAGGCGGTACATGGCCTCAGCATCTAGGGGGAAATGCTGCCACATATCACCGCCGTTAGACAGCAGGAAATCACAAAGATCAAGTATCCAGTCGGCCATGTCATTCAGCGTTGCCGCAGCGCAGGGAGCATGCAGAACACGTTTGCAAATCTCTTCAAGCATAGAGACCATTTCCTGAGGCAATTCAGAAGAACAATCGGCCATCAGGGCGTCCCAATCCACAAATCGAGGTCCGCGACGAATATTCTTCTCCAGGCGACGCAATCCGTTACGCAAAGGAAGATCAACTCCATGTTCACTCTTCACCTCGAGCATGTTCAGGTATGGATGGTGAAGGCATTGCAACAGATTGCGCCAATAATAGCGGCCGTCTTCCGTACGGCTTTCACAGAGCTTTAATACCGCTTCCAGCAAACGGTTCAAGGGGGAACGCTCCAAGGGATATCCCATGGAAATGTTGACATCCTTCTCAGGCAAATGGTGCAACACAGGCATAAGCAGAGCGTTGTCAACAAGCGCTACCGCCGTGGTTAACGATTCCGAAGGCGGTTTTGAAACCAGCTCCTCTCGTAAAGCCTGTAATTGTGAATGGCAGTCATATCCAGCAAAAAAGGATATCCTGGGCTGCTGTTCCAACTCACCGGGATTAAGGCTTACTGCAAGTTCGGCCTTGGCTTTCCATCGACGCAGTGTGTCACTGAGGAAATCGCATGCCCAGTGATATCCTCTCCCAGCTGCCAGAGCCGGGTCGGCATGCAGACAAAAAAAGCCGCCTGCTTGCCATAGCCTGTGAAGCAAAGCCTCCTCAGCGCCAGAGAGCATGGCAAATCCCGCCATAATTACCGGCCGATCCGGTTCAGGCTGGAAAAAATGAGGTATCGGTCCTTCATCATTGGCTACTGTAAAAACATCCAGTCCAGGTGTTGTCCAACCATGCCGATTGAGTTCGTCTACATAGTCTTTTCCTATGCGTCCCAATCCGCCCAGTAAATCAGCTGCTGGTTGCGCGACCTCTTCTTCCACATGGGCTATGTCCACTGCGGTTATACGCTGGGACAGCATTTCCTCATAGACTCTGGCGAGACGTATGCCCCACGGGAGGAAAGTTGAGACATCCATATGAGCGAATCTGGCAGCCAAACGCTGATCATCTTTGGCAAGACGAAGAACGATTTCATACAGCAGAGCTACCCTATCCATGGATTCAGCCATGTGCAGTGTCGTCTTCGTAATGAGCCTTCGCCACAAGGAAATGGCCTTTGCCAGAGGCAAGAAATGAGGCAGAGGACCAACATATCCGTCTTCAGCATACAAATGTGTCAAATAACGCCACGGACGATTGTTTGGGGCAATAAGCAACACAGAACCCGGTCGTCCTTCACTTACGTTCCACAAAAAATCTTTCAAATCTAAAAGAAAATTGCGTTGCCACGGGAAAACTTGAACTGGAGAAGACTTCATGAGCCAGATTCTCCAAAAGAGAGAAGTGCAGAGCAACAGTCCACAGGTTCAGAGACCTCATGACGATCCACGAGAACAAATTTCTGCATATCCAGATATGCTATGAGGCCGCGCGGTGTGCCCATAGCCCCATCAAAAACAAGACAATCAAGATAGTTACGTACCTGTACTATATGTTCCGCCTTCGTGTGACCACTCTTGTATTCCAACACAAGTGGTCCCCAGGGTTCATTGATCAACAGATCAACTCGCAGCGTATGTCCAGCAGCGTCCATTAAAGAATGTTCGGGCCAACCTTCACGCAGCCAGTGTTCAGTTTCTGGCTGTGAGGCGAACCAGCGCAAGGCCTTCAGCAAAGATTCCTGTTCTGCATCAGGCAGAGATATAGGCATGGGAAAAAGGTCCAACCCGGCATGAAGGGCGGCCAGAGCATTTGCTTCAGGAGTACCAGTACAGGGCAAATGTTCAAGGCATAGGTGCAGCAAATTCCCACGATCTTCGGGACGAAAGGTAAAACCGGACAAAGGATTTCGAAAAATCTTTAACTGTGGCAGCCATTTCATTGGACGCCAGGCATCTGTCGTCTTTTTAGCACTTTCCTCTCCATTGTCATCCCTATGCCGCATCCCCATGTGCACGAAATCTGCTGCTGACGCATTCACCACACAGACGCGACTTGAAGCTCTGTCAATTTTTTTCTCTTCTCCAATATGCCCTCCATGAATCTGAGCCGTACTATTTCCGTTATTCATGGGCAAAGAGCCCATGACATAAGGAGGCATATGACCAGCGTCGCTCATAAGCATATTCAGCGCGTCAGCAGTGGAACCACGCCTGCGTCCAGCAGAAGTATGAAAAATATACAAAGCGTCTCTAGCGCGAGTAAAGGCCACATAGAGCATATGCATATTTTCGCGGCATTGACGTGCCAATTCCGCATAATAGGGCTGCCCAAGATGTTTCCTGTTACCGGTGACAATCCGCAAACCATCCAGCTCAATAAGCATGGGAGAAGCGTCAACCCTGGCACGAAAATCTGTCCAAGGCATAATGACCACCGGCGCTTCCAGGCCCTTTGACTTGTGGATGGTCATGACCCGCACAGCGTCCATGCTTTCTGGCATGGGCACCTTTTCCTCGCCTCCTTTGGTATGCCAATAATCCAAAAATGTGGACAATGTGGACAAGCCTTTTTCCTCGGCACTGAAAACAACTTCCATAAAACGCCGTAAAAAGCTTTCGGCTTCTGGATAGCGTTGTTCAATCCCCAGTCGTTCATACCACTCAAGAGTGATATCATAGGGCGTCATAAAACCGGACCCATAGAAGAATGGAGCCAGCAAGCCTTGCCAAATATGAGGCCATTGACGGAGAAAATAGCGATATAATGGACCTCTTCCCTGTTCGGCACACCAAGCTTCCCAATTTTCATTCAACAATTCACACGTCTCTGGATGTTCCCTAAAAAGTGCCCCCTTGATGACCGTCATAAAGGCAATATTATCATCGGGATTGTCCAGAAAAGAAAGCAGAGCCACGGTTTGAATGACAAAGGGATGGGTTGCCAGCAACAAGCTGTTTTCGGTAATAACTGGAATACCCTCATGGGCCAATCTTGCTGCTACAAGGGCGGCGTTGGCATTTTTGCGTACCAGAATAAGCACATCGGACCAGGGTATGCCAGGGGCTATTTTTTCATGGAGCAGACATGACAAACGCTCCAGCACAGCCTCGTTCAATGCCGCTGTATCCAGAGCGTGTACGGTCTCCACCTGAATCAGTCCCCCATCCCTGGAATTTCTCGGACACTGCTGTTCCGTTCCTGCAAAGGCACGGGCCAATCTTACTGAAGAATCACGAATGATTTCTGGTGGCACGTCAGCGGGCAAAAGCGTCTTCATGACGGCCTCTGCCATATCCTGACGTGCCAATGGAGCAAAAATACTGTTGTTGTGCTGAACAATCTCACGGCGACTGCGCCAGTTGTATGGCAAACTATCGTGCCGCTCTTGTAAGACAAGGGCCGTCAGTCCCACATCCTCAAAAATGCTATCAAATAATTCCGGATCGCCTCCTCGCCAACCATAAATGGATTGTTTAACATCACCCACCCACGTCATGCTGCCACCCCGGGAAAGGGCTTCCTCTACCAGGGGCCGAAGGGCAAGCCACTGATCACGGCTAGTGTCTTGAAACTCGTCCACCAAAAAGTGCGTCAGGCGTGTCCCCAAACGGCATAAGGCATCGGGCACACCGAGTTCGCCCTGCAACACCTCTCTCGCCATGTGTGGTATCAGAATCCCGGGTAAATAGCCTTCTTGTCTCTGATTTTTTACAAAAGCGGTTGCAAGAGTGTCTGCCAGAGCAAGAAGAGGATTCAGGCTCAATGACTGTCGCAATACAGGAACTTTCGATACCATCTGTCGACCGGCAGCAACAAAATCTTCAAAAGCCTGCTGGACCGTTACATCCACCATGGGTCTTTTTAAAAACAGGGTTGACGCGTCAGATCTGCTCAATAACGCTGAATTTCTTACACGCCCTTCTGCTATGGCATCCACAAGAGCCTGCGCATCCTTGGTAAATACAAGCCCCTGAGAAAGAGCCAGCTCACGGAATGACCCAGCACTTGTGACGGCACGTAACACTATCTCGTCCAGGTGATGGCGCAACATCTCCGCAGTAGCTACATTATCAAAAACTCCTGTCAGAACATTATCCAACAGAGGGCGGAGCTCACGAAGCAACTTATCACCAGCCAAAAAACCCGTGCTGCTTTCACGACTGGCAATGGCACGACAAATATCCCGCAATAAGTTACGTACTCTTTCGTCTCCCCGCCAGGCTTGATCAAGGAGAAGGTCCAGATAGGGGGACAGGGCTTCTTCAGTGGCAAAAACCGGCTGGAAATCTGGAGGTAATCCCAACTCCAACGCGGCTGCCCTGACAATAAGATGCAGCAGACTATCTATGGTGCGAATATTCAACGCACTCATATCAAGCATAATGGCGTCTACCCATTGTTCAGCCACTTTTCGACTCGTGAGGAAGGGGAAATCCTGCTTGCCAAAGGCCGCCCGCTTGAGACTGAGAATCACACGATCGCGCATTTCAGCGGCAGCGGCGTTGGTAAACGTGATCCCAAGGATGCTGCTCCAGCTGTCACTGCCACCGGAACTAAACGTGCAAGCGTTTTTTCTATCAACACTCGAACAGGCACACCGCATCATGTGCTGCAAAAAACAGCGTGTCAGTTCATAAGTCTTGCCAGCGCCAGCAGACGCCTTGACCTGTCGTAGGCCACACATGGCTACTCCGGTAACATGCCTTTTAGCATTCCTTGACCGGTTGATTCGAGCACTGCCCTCCACAAATCTGAATAGATATTCAACCTGCGTCGTCTTCTTGTGACCAATTCCAACGGAAGATGCACGTACCTGTCTTGAATTTTGGCAACGACCATATCAGTTCGACCAGCCATTGCGGCGTGTACGGCATACTGCCCCAGAAAACCGCAATAAACCTTATCGTTCGCACTGGCTGGAATGGAACGGATTATATAGCTTGGGTCAATGTACTTCAGAGAGAACTCCATTCCGCGCATTTTCAAATACTCTGAGATAGCTTTTCGCAACAAGTCTGAAACATTACCCAAAACGGGATTCCCTGAGGCATCTTCGTCAGCATTACGACGCATAAGATGCTGTCCCGCTCCTTCAGCTGTCACGATAACCGCATGCCCACGCATTTTCAGCCTCTCCTCCAGGGCAGGCAAAAGACCACCTTCCCCTTCGAGGGTAAAAGGAGCTTCTGGAATGAGAACGAAATTCACATCCTTGAGAGCAAGCGTGGCCCGCGCGGCGATAAACCCCGATTCCCTGCCCATGAGTTTGACAAGGCCAATACCATTTGGAGTACCACAGGCTTCGGTATGCGCACATTCAATAGCCTCGGTGGCTTTGAACACCGCCGTTTCAAAACCAAAAGATTGGGGGATAAAATTGATATCGTTATCAATAGTCTTTGGAATACCAATCACGGCGATCTTGAGGTTGCGTTGCTGCACTTCGGCATTAATGGCTCGTGCCGCTTTCATGGTCCCATCGCCACCGATGATGAAAAGAGCGTTGACATTGCTGCGTTCCAGCGTATCCACAATTTCTGCGGGAGACTGAGGGCCACGTGATGAACCCAGCATGGTGCCGCCAAATCGATGAATGTCTGCCACCAGAGAAGGCGTCAGCTCGTAGGGTCTGTGCCCATATTTAGGGATAAATCCTTCCAATCCATAGGGGATTCCCAGAACAGAGGGCACGTGGTACGCATGAAAGGCCTCCATGACTATCGCCCGAATGACATCATTCAGCCCTGGGCATAAACCTCCACATGTGACAATAGCACACTTGACCCTGGTAGGATCAAAATACAATTTCTTACGTGGACCGGCGGCTTCGAGGGCCAGACTAAACGGTTCTGTGACTTCTTCAGCAAGATCCTCGTCCACCATTACATGTATGTATTTGTCATCTTCCCATGTCCTGTAAGGAAGATTGGATTCGAGCTTGCATGGTCCCAAGGTATGAATTTTTGTCTGCAGGGCACTATGATCTTCCATAAAAAACTCCTATATGTTCAAACCGATGTCAGCGGTACGCATGGCTTCAATAGCCAAGGTTAAAAATTCATCCAGTTCCATACCAGCCTGAGAGCATTGACGGATATTCTCCCTGTTGACACTTGCGGCAAAGGCTTTGTCCTTCATTTTCTTTTTTATACTTCTTGCTTCCATACCCTGTAGCCCTGTTGGACGCATGCGTGCGGCTGCAATAATGAGACCTGTAACGGTTTCGCCACAGCGCAGGGCAAAATCAAAACGTGTTGAAGGTATTGAACCGTTGAACTCTGCATTATGTGCACGAATTGCTGCTAAAGCCTCTTCAGGCAGTTGGTCGACCAAAATTTCCGCCGTATCCAATCCATGACGTTCTGGATTTTGCACGGTTGTGGGATAATCAAGGTCATGCAAAAGTCCCGTAAGCCCCCAAACATCCTCATCCTCGCCAAAATATCTCGCGAGAGCACGCATCACGGCTTCAGATGCCAGCGCATGCTGCCTAAGAGAAGGTGTTGTGCCGCGTTCATCAAGCAAGGTCATAGCGTTGTCGCGTGTAATCATTAAAAGGCTCCTACATAGTATAAATATGGTAAAACAGTGTTTCGGGCAAGACAAGGCTTCCTGTCAAGGACACATGTGCCAGAGAAAGAACAACTATCGTTCAAAAACCCACGCCATCGCATCCAAGCCGATGCATATCCTATCATGTTGTAATAATATATGATTTTTGCATACCAAGCTCATTTATTTTTCCAAACATCCGTCCGCAGCATCGAAATTAGCCCCTTTATGTCTAATAATATAGTAAAAGACACCAGTTCATCCCCACGTGTGTGGGGAAGACGCGACGACATGCCGCCATGACTGCCAACCGTACGGTTCATCCCCACGTGTGTGGGGAATACAACCACGGCCCCACTATGACAAAACAATATGTGCGGTTCATCCCCACGTGTGTGGGGAATCCTCCGCAGCGCCTTTTCCCGCATGCCGTACGAGAGGTTCATCCCCACGTGTGTGGGGAATACTAGATGGCAAGCGCAATGCCAGCAACACCTAACGGTTCATCCCCACGTGTGTGGGGAATACACAGAACGCGGCAGCGCGTCTTTATATGCCGACGGTTCATCCCCACGTGTGTGGGGAATACGCTGGTTCCTGCCCCATGCTTCATGCGTGCGACGGTTCATCCCCACGTGTGTGGGGAATACTCAATTTTCGTCGGCCAGGTTGTCTTCTGGGGCGGTTCATCCCCACGTGTGTGGGGAATACAAAACCATGAAAGTTTCTTCAAAAGGAACTTTCGGTTCATCC
>JAGAEE010000214.1 GCA_017613295.1 Desulfovibrio sp.
AGTAGCACGCACTTTCGTGCTGCGGATATCACAGCGGCATCCGCTTCCCAGATGACACTGAGAACTCTTTTGTATCGTATATTTTATACAAAGTAACTATTATATTTTTTGGGGAGAAAAACAGTACAAAAATATCCTTTGATTCCGCAGGATTCAAAAGGTTGGGGCTCTGTGCTCTGTAGCCAGCAGATGGCCTAGGCCTTGCCCATAGCCTTCCTGCCCGCCGTCTGGTAGCGTTTGAGCGCCGAGAGCTCTGATTTACGTAGGCGAATAGATTTAGGCGTCACCTCGACCTGCTCATCTTCCCGAACAAAATGCAGGGCGTGTTCAAGAGTCATTTTCTTCACAGGAGTCAGAATGACGTTTTCATCCTTGCCTGCGGCACGCAGGTTGGTAAGCTTCTTTTCCTTCGTGGCATTAACATCAATATCATTATCGCGATTATGCTCGCCAACGATCATGCCTTCGTACACGGGGTCGCCAGGCTCCACGAAAAGCACACCTCGTGGCTCAAGGTTAAACAGGGCATAGGCCACGGCACTGCCAGCGCGGTCTGCGACGATGGAGCCGGTATAGCGCGTGGGGAAATCACCCCGCCATTCTTCATACCCCTCCAGATAGGAATTCATGATCCCCGTTCCCTTGGTGTCAGTGAGGAATTCGTCACGGTAGCCTATCAGTCCGCGCGAGGGCACGGAAAATTCCAGGCGCACACGGCCTGTCCCGTTGTTGACACAGTTGAGCATGCGCCCCTTTCTCTGGGCCAGCTTGTCCGTGACGACCCCCATGAAAACCTCATCGCAGTCCACATAAAGGCGCTCAATGGGTTCCAATTTTTTGCCGCTTTCATCCCTTTTAAGGATGACTTCGGGGCGCCCCACGGAGAGTTCGAAACCTTCGCGACGCATGGTCTCAATGAGGATGGCCATCTGAAATTCACCACGACCCTTGACAAGAAATGCCTCGCTGTCGTTGGTATGCTCCACCCGAACGGCCACATTGCGCAAGGTTTCCTTGACAAGGCGATCCCAGATAGCACGACTTTGAACTATCTTGCCCTCTCTGCCTGCCAAGGGTGAAGTATTGATGCCGAAACGCATGGAAACGGTGGGCTCGTCCACACGAATGCGTGGCAAGGCACGCGGGTTTTCCCGCGTACAAATGGTGTCACCGATGGTAACGTCCTCAATGCCGGCCATCACCACGATATCACCCGGGTTAGCCTGCTCCACCTCCACGACCTGAAGGCCATCATAGACCTGCAGTCTGGTGGCTCGCAGGGGGCGCGGCTGCCCGTCCTCACCGATGCACGCCAGGGCCTCCTTGGCGTAAACCGTACCGTGCATAACGCGACCAACGGCCAGACGCCCCAGATAATCCGAATAGTCAAGATCAGCCACAAGCATCTGAAAAGGCTGCTCTGGATCATGCACAGGGCCTGGTATGTGTTTGAGGATGGCTTCAAACAGCGGTGTGAGGTCTTTTTGCTAGTCCTCAAGGGCGTTCATGGCCACGCCCTCGCGTCCGATGGCATAGAGTACGGGGAATTCGAGCTGAGCCTCGCCGGCGTCAAGGTCAATGAACAAATCGTAAATCTCGTTGAGCACTTCCTGCGGCCGGGCGTCCTTGCGATCGATCTTATTGATCACGACAATCACCGGAAGGTCGGCCTCCAGAGTTTTGCGCAACACGAAACGCGTCTGCGGGAGAGGCCCTTCAGAGGCGTCCACAAGCAATATGGCCCCAGTGGCCATAGAAAGAGAACGTTCAACCTCACCACCAAAATCCGCGTGACCTGGCGTGTCAATGATGTTGATTTTCACGCCCTTCCAAGTTACGGCGCAGTTTTTTGCGGCAATGGTGATGCCACGTTCTCGCTCCAAGTCCATGTTGTCCATGACGCGATCATCCACCTGCTGATCGGCACGAAACACACCGCTCTGTTTGAACATTCCATCCACCAGCGTGGTCTTGCCGTGGTCAACATGGGCGATAATGGCGACGTTGCGAAGAAATTCATTGTATTGCATGGGCATTTCCTGAAAAATCCGAAATTGTTCGAGCGGCGGTTGTACGCAAATTTCAAAGTTTTGTCACCAAGGCACGGATGAGTCGAGCCAAATTTTTTCCTGCTTTTTGCGCGACATCGCAAATTTGCTCAAGTGACGTCGGGGCCATGCAATCCGGCAGGTTCCTGTTCGTCAGGCAGGATAGCCCGAGTACGGCCATGCCGAGATGACGTGCAGCAATGATTTCCAGTACGGAACTCATACCGACGGCGTCGGCCCCCCACTGCCGGTACATGCGGGTTTCGGCGGGGGTTTCCATCTCCGGCCCATGCACGCCAATATACACACCGCGCTCCAGCCTCAATCCCAAGCGCGCAGCGGTCTCCATGGCAAGAGTCCGCAAGCGTGCGTCCAGCGGGGCACTCATGTCCGGAAAACGCGGTCCCCACACGTCGCAGTTGGCGCCCGTCAGGGGGGAAACCCCGGTTTGATTGATAATGTCGGTCATGCACATGAGCCCCGGCACGTCAAACAACGGATTAAGTGCTCCAGAGGCATTAGTGATGACAAGCGTCCGCACACCCATCGCGGCCATGACGCGTACGCCCATGCATACCTCAGCCGGACTACGCCCCTCGTAGAGGTGGCAACGCCCCTGCTGCACAATCACAGTTCGTCCGGGCTCGTCACTTTCGCCGCACTGTCGTGGCATGTGCCCCCACACAAAAGCACCGACATGCCCCTCCACGCTGGAAACGGGGAATCCCGGGATAGCAGCGTATGGCACTGTCACACTGTCGGCAATACTGTCTGCCAGGAAGGAAAGGCCGGTTCCGAGAACAATGCCCAAGGGCGGCTGACCAGCGCCGTCAGTACCGCAAAGAAACGCGGAGGGGGCACCCTTTTGCAATAACCCATGCAGTGCCTCTGCGGCACGCTGGACATCTTGAAAATTTTGCATACAATCCCCTCCTGTAGTCATACACTGCCCGTCTTACGCGAGGAGCGGCTGGATGTGCAAGCCCCTGCACAAGGCTGATAGCGCTAGATTTTCGCTTCGGCTTGAGGTATAATAAACACCTACGGGTTCTGTACAGTTTGCCAGTACCCACCCGTTTTGGTGCTGCCCAAAGCCGTTTCTGCCAAACCGGCACACCATGTGCCAAGAGAGCCTACAGAGGAAGACATGGTGGAAAACGCTCAGGATCTCCCCCCCCTGCACGAGCACAGAATTTTGGTTGCTAACCGGGGCGAAATTGCCATGCGCATCATGCGGGCCTGCCGCAAGTTGGGCGCATCATTCACCGCCATCTATACGGCCGACGATGCGGCCTCCGGTCATGTTCGTCTCGCACGGGAAATGGGTGAAAAGGATAGCCTCTACCGTGTCTCCTCATACCACGACGCCAACGAACTCATGGCCGTGGCAGACGCCACTGGCTGCACTGCGGTCCATCCAGGCTATGGCTTCTTTGCCGAGGATTTCCGCTTCGCACGACGCGTGACAAAACGCGATCGGAAACTCGTCTTCATCGGTCCATCTTGGAAGATTATCCGCGAACTGGGTGACAAAATCAACACAAAACGCCTGGCGCGCAGCCTCAGCGTACCACCAGTACCAGGTTCAGACCGCCCCATTTACGACGAGCTGGAAGCCGAGCGCATAGCCAAGACCGTCTTTGAATTTCAGGAGCGGCAAGGCATAGACCGTCCTCTGGTGCTGGTGAAGGCCTCGGCGGGAGGCGGTGGCATGGGCATTGAAGAGGTGTATGATCCCGACCAGTTCCGCTCCGTTTACCGCCGTGTTCGCAATTATGCCCTCAGACAGTTCAAGGATGAGGGCGTTCTCATTGAGCAGCGCATCACCGATTTCAACCATCTGGAAGTACAGATCGTTTCGGACCGCAGCGGACGCAGCCCGGTGCATTTTGGCACACGCAACTGCTCCATCCAATCCACAGGCCGCCAGAAACGGCTTGAAGTGGCGCCAGGCTTTGCGGCGGACACGCTCTCCTACACTTTTGACGCCGACAGGGTACTGCGCGACATTGTGGACTATTCCCTGGCCATGGCCCGCAAAGTCGGTTACGACAACGTGGGTACATGGGAATGGATCGTCACCCGCAAGGGAGATCCCTTTCTCATGGAAGTGAATACGCGAATTCAGGTGGAAAACGGCGTATCGGCGCGTATCGCAAGAATACGCGGACAAGGCGAAATTGATCTCATAGCCGAGCAGATACGCCTAGGCCTTGGGGAACCCCTTGGCTACGGTCAGGCCGATGTCACCTTTGACGGTCTTGGTATTGAATACCGCATCATCGCAGAAGATCCGAACAACAATTTTACCCCATGGGTTGGACACATTGAGAGCTTTTCCTGGAAACCGGAACCCTGGCTGACCATGCTGACACACGTGCCCGTGGACGAGCCCTACGAAATACCTACGGAATTCGACCCCAACCTGGCCCTGGCCATCGTTTGGGGCAAAAATCTGGATGAGGCCAAGGCACGCGGACTGGCATTTCTGCAAAACCTTCGGCTTACCGGCCATAATGCGTCGGGTGACCCCCTCCAGTCAAATGTGGAATTTCTTAAAACAAGTACGGAACGCATACTGCGTTTCTGAAAATCTGCCCCGTCAAAATATGGCAGCCCCCAAAGGGCATTGACACATTATGGATAACAACATCGAAAAACGCCTTCAAAATCTGCGCGACAGGCTCACCTATATTGGTGACATTTTTGCCGGCAAGCATCGTGACAACGCTGACCTTCTGGAAGAGAAGCTTTCCAGCTTCACTGAACGCGCCCGCAGCGACAGCCTTGAAGACCCCTATGGCGATCTGGCCGCGCTGGAGGATCTGTTCAATTATGTGGAACGTCGCCTGGAAGACAACATAACCGCCATGGACAGGGTGCGCATAGTACGACACCCGCAGCGCATCTGCCTGCGTGACATTCTTGAAAACGTCTATGACAATTTCACGGAAGTGGGTGGTCAGGACGAGTATAGTCTCGACCCCGGCATGCTCATTGCGCGGGCCGTGATCACCCGCCGCCGTGGCAAAAAAAGTTACACACAGTCAGTTATGGTTATCGGCCAGGAAAAGGGGCATGGCGCGGAATTCCGCAACGGGGGCTCGGTCAAGCCCTGGGGCAATGCCAAGGCTCGGCAGTACATGCGTGTGGCAGAAACCGAAGGCATCCCCATCCACACTTATATTTTCACCCCCGGTTCCTATCCCATTGAGGACTATCCCGGAGCGGCCCAGCAGATAGCCCGCAACATCTATTGCATGGCCGGTCTGCGGGTGCCCGTTGTCACCGTGATTTCGGAAGGGGGCTCCGGTGGCGCCGAGGCCATCGGCCTGGCAGACAGACGACTTATGCTTTCGCACGGCTACTACTCGGTCATTTCCCCCGAGGGGGCAGCCGCCATCGAGGGTCATCTCAAGGCCGGACAGCGTGCCACGCCGGAACTCATCGAACAATGCGCTCGTAACCTGAAAATCACGGCCCTGGACAATCTGAAATTCGGCTATATCGACCGCATTGTAGTGGAACCGCCCTTGGGAGCCCGTCCCTGGCATTTCGATTTTTTCCGCCATTTGCGCCAGGAGGTTTTGCGTGCCACCGACGAGGTGGTCATATCCACCCGTACCCTGCCCGTGCTCAAAGGCCTTGCCCTGGCCAGAGTTCGTCAACCGGACGCCAATCTTGACGAAATGTACACCCGCTGGGGACTTTCCCCTGCGGCCAAGGATCGTCTGCTGGCGCATCGACAGCAAAAATTCCTGCGGCTGTCACGCATGGCAGCACGCGACCGCCGGCCCTTTTTCGCCAAAATGGCCGTGGCCCTCTGGGACTGGGCGAGCAAGCCCTGGGTCAGTTTCAAATACGATTTTTATCGCAAGCACCAGCGGCGTATCCGTACCTTCATGGAAGAGATGGACAATGAATGGGAGGTTTTCAAAAGCCGCCTTTTCTCGCCCTGGCGCAAGCTCACCCGCAAGCTGCCCACCGGCCGGGATGACGCTGGCAAAACAAAGGAGCTGACGGCGCTCTCCAGCTGGTCAGGCGAAGGACACCGCAAACGCTGGAACTACCTCTCACCCCGCTACAAAATCGACCGAGCTGTTACCTGCCCCAACAGTGCCGCCTACGGTTGCCTCGATTTATGGGGACCGGACCTCTTTGCCGAATTTGCCGGCGTGTGCAGTCATTGCGGATACCATTTTCCTATGGAGCCGGAATGGTATGTGAAAAATGTCTTCGACCTCGGCTCCGTCTTCGAGTTCAACAGCGAGATTGAGGCGGGAAATCCCCTGAATTTCCCCGGCTTTGACGAGCGCATCACCGCCGCACAAAAATCCACAAAATGTAAAAGCGGCTGCATGACCTTTGAGGCACGCATCGACAATATCAAGCTGGTTGTGGCCATGCTCATGGGCACATTCCGCGGCGGATCTGTGGGGGCGGCCGAAGGCTGCAAGTTTGTGGAAGCCGCACAACGTGCCGAAAAAAAACGCTATCCTTTCCTTGCCTACGTGCACGGCACGGCCGGCATACGCATTCAGGAAGGCACACACGGAGTCATCCAGATGCCACGGTGCACCGTAGCAGTACGCCGCTACATTGAGTCAGGCGGCCTGTACATGGTGCTGTACGACACCAATTCCTTTGCCGGGCCGGTGGCCAGCTTTCTTGGCTGCTCGCCCTACCAGTTTGCCGTGCGCTCTTCCAATATCGGCTTTGCCGGGCCGGGGGTTATCAAGGAAACCACCGGCATGGACATTCCACCCAAGTATCATCGTTCGTATCGCGCTCTGTCACGTGGACATATTCAGGGCATCTGGGACAGAAGGGAGATACGTGCCAATCTCAAGCAGGCATTGCTGACCATTGGCGGCCGAAATCTCTACTACCGCTAGGATCAGACGCTCTGGAGATGACGCTAAGGGGCAAAAGCCCACACAGGATCGTTCATGATAGACATTTCCGCATTGCTCGACGAGATAAAAGCACAACCCTTCCGTGACATTGTCATCACCACTCCGCACACCGGTGTGGTGACATTTGCCGACATTCATCAAGGAGACAAGGCCCACGGCCCCCAAGGGCAGTGGAAGGAAAAACCCGGCACAGTCATTGCCACGCTTGAACGAGAACGCAATCCCAAGCCCATCTGCTCTGCTGAGAAAGGTGTTATAAGTCTGCTCCATACCGAACTGGAAGGTCGCTTTGTGGAGGCCGGTACACCTCTTGCGGTACTCCGTCACCAGCTCACCCGCGCCGAGGTGGAAAACCTCATTCTGCGCAAGGCCCTGCACCTTTTCCCCGCTCCAGAAAGGGCCAAATACTATTTCACACCCGACGTTGACAAAAAGATCCGTGCCTCTGACGCGCATTCCGTCATTGTGCGCGAAGGCATGGAACTACTCATCATGTCGCGCATGAAACGCGAGGTGCCCCTTCACTACTCGGGCCCCTCCGGTGTCATTTATGCCGTCTACTTCAAGTATAACGAAAACATTGACGCCGGCGCCCCCCTGATAGGCGTTTGTCCGCAAGACCAGCTGCCGACGATTCAGGAGGTCATCATGCGTGTGCAGACGGATTGGGCAGAGAAAGACTGACTCTGCGGCAGGAACAGGACATGCGGCGTCCAAAAACATATGAGGAACGACATGGGGCAGGCACTTCAGATTCGTGTCATGGCAACGACGTGGAACCCGGACCTGCTGGAGGAGCTCTGGCCGCGACTTTCCGAGCTGGCCTTCAGCGTCCCCATCAAACACGAACGGCGCGGCGTGCTTGAGATGGTTCGGGCCCTGGAGGATGGCCTGCAATTTCTGCCGTGGTCCGAAGAAAGGCGTAGGGCTCTCGGCCCTGGAATTCATGAGGCCGCTCGGCTCAAAACACAATTAGAGGCAATGCTGGCGGATTGGAATCCTCACGAGGCCAACAGGCTCAGTGAGGAGCTTGAGGGCGTTCTCGACCGGCTGGAACACAATTTTGTTGCCTGAAGTCAGGCACAGCACGCACGTCAGGAGTAGCACCATGCTGAACAAAGTCATGATTATTGGCCGCCTTGGCCGTGACCCGGAACTTCGCTACACTCAAAACGGCACTCCCGTTACCTCCCTCAATGTGGCCACCGACGAATCCTATACCGACCGTGACGGCAACAAGGTTGAACGCACCGAATGGCACCGTGTTTCCGTGTTCCAGCGCATGGCCGAAAACTGTGCCAACTTTCTGTCCAAGGGCAGCCTTGTCTATGTGGAAGGGAGTCTTCAAACACGCAAGTGGCAGGATCAGCAGGGGCAGGATCGCTACAGTACCGACATCAAGGCACAAAGAGTACAATTTCTGGACCGCAAGAATGACCGTGACGCCGGTCGTGGCTTTGCCAATGACGACGATGCGGGGCAGCCGCCATACCGCTCCAACGCTCCGCACGGAGGTCAGTCCGGATACGACCAGCGCCCACAGCATCACGCCCCGACCCAGCCTCCTGCGGAAAACCGGACGCCACAATCCCATGAAGAACTCGGCCCGGCTTTTCCTTCTGAAGCGGCCATGGACGAGGTTCCCTTTTAATCCCGTGCGAGCCCGTTTTCATGCCGTGCGTAAGGCACAGGCAGAAAATTTTCTCCGCCATATGTGAAGAAAGCTCCAAGGGGTGGTTGACTTTTTGTTAGATTATTCACAAAATAATCTGTGAACACAGTCCTCCCATACCGACGGCGATGCGGCAGGGAGGCCCTCATAACCAAAACATGGAGGATTTCGCAATGTCCAAACTGGTAGCTCCGCATGGCGGCAAGGGTCTGGTCTGCTGCTTGCTGGAAGGAAAAGCTCTGGAAGACGAAAAGAAAAAAGCGGCAGGCCTGAAACAGATCGAAATTTCTTCCCGCGCCAAGGGCGACCTGATCATGATGGGCATTGGCGGTTTCTCGCCCCTCAACGGGTTCATGAACAAGGCCGACTGGAAGAGCGTTTGTGAAAAAATGCTTCTTTCTGACGGTACCTTCTGGCCCGTACCCGTGACGCTTGATGTGACCGCCGCTGACGCCAAGGCCATCAAGGTGGGCGAGGAAGTGGCCCTGGTTCGCAAGGGCGAAGTCATGGCCACCATGAAGGTGGAAGACATCTACGAGATGACCGAGGCCGACAAGAAGTGGGAATGCGAGCTGGTGTTCAAGGGCTGCGGTCCCGACTCTGAAAAGTTCTGGGAAGTGGCTCCCAACGACCATCCCGGTGTCAAAATGGTTCTGGGACAGAAAGAATACAACATCGGCGGCCCGGTGAAAGTCCTTTCCCAGGGCGAATTCCCCGAAAAATTTGCCGGCGTCTACATGACCCCTGCCCAGCTGCGTGCCAAAATGGACGAACGTGGCTGGAAAAACGTGGCTGCCCTGCAGCTGCGCAACCCCATGCACCGTTCACACGAATATCTGGCCAAGCTGGGCGTTGAAGTGTGCGATGGCGTGGTGATTCACTCTCTCGTGGGCGCCCTGAAACCTGGCGATATCCCGGCCGAAGTGCGTGTGAAATGCATTGACACCCTGGTTGACAAATACTTTGTCAAGGAAAATGTCATTCAGGCCGGATATCCTCTGGACATGCGTTATGCCGGTCCTCGCGATGCCCTGCTTCACGCCACCTTCCGTCAGAACTACGGCATCAATCGTCAGCTGGTAGGCCGTGACCACGCCGGTGTGGGTGATTTCTACGGCATGTTTGAAGCCCAGGAAATTTTCGATAAGATTCCTCAGCCCGCTGATCCCGGGAAGCGCCTGCTCTGCGAACCCATGAAAATTGACTGGACCTTCTACTGCAAGAAGTGTGACGGCATGGCCAGCATGCGTACATGCCCCCACTCAAAAGAGGATCGCGTCATCCTGTCTGGCACCAAGCTGCGCAAGATGCTTTCCGAAGGTGCGGAAGTGCCGGATCATTTTGGTCGCGAAGAGGTGCTCACCATACTGCGCGGCTACTACTCCGGTCTGACCGAAAAAGTCGAAATCAAGATGCAGCGTGCCGCCTCTGGCTCTAGCATGTAAAAACTCTTTTTCGCCTTAGCATGGACGCCCTTCGGGGCGTCCTTTTTTTTGCGAGGCATGCATTCCGCGTGCTTTACGAAAGAGCAAAAGCCACCTATAAAGGTTGAACGTTTCAACGAAATGAACTGTTATGCGCGCCCGACATGACATTCTGCATGAAAGGTCGCAAAAACGACAGGACAGGCATGCGATCATCACACAAAATGCTGCCAGGCCTGCTATGTCTTGCAGCACTGGCGTTATTCTTCTGCCTATGGAGTGCCTCCGGTAATGGGGTCAATCTCTGCAGAACCGCAGGGTGCACGCTGTTTCAGGATGCGACCCTAGCCGGCTTTTCTCTCTGGTGGTTCGGGGCATGCGCCTTTGCCCTGATGGCCCTGATGGCCCTGATGGGAGCGGCATGGTGGGGTCACAAGCTGGCCACGCTGTTGCTTGTTGCCGACATGGGGCTGCTCCTCCTCATGGCCTCCACAGCCCCTTGTGTGAACTGCCTCATGGCCGCCGTCTTCTTTGCGCTGTTGTACTGCGGCTTCAGAAGGGCCAATTTTTACAACACCCAGCCGACACAGACCTCCCCCCCCCGTTCTTTTCTGCTGCTGCTCTGGGGACTGTTGTTTATTGTCAATGTCGGCACGGCTATACGCGGCGAGTTCGGCGTATGGGCCCTCACCGACAATGCCGGAGATGCGACCGTACGCATGTTTTTCTCTCCGTCCTGCCCCAGCTGCAGGGAAGGGATCACGCTGCTGTCAGGCCATGTGGATGTGGCCTTTTTTCCTGTAGAAGAAGATGAGCAGGATGTGCGCAAAGTCGCCCTCATGCGTCAATATCTTGCCCAGGGGGCCAGCATGGTTGAAGCCCTGGAACAGGCGCAATCTCCCTCTTCTATTCCTGAGTATTCTCCAGACCTCCTGCTTTTGCGTCTGCACATGCTTCGCAACAAGGCCCACGTTTTTTTGGCGGGTTCCACAAGCATTCCCTTTTTTGAATACCAGGGCTTGCCCTCCATGCTGCGCAAGAGGGAAACTCCTCGCCCCACCGGTGCGGCACCCTCCCTGCACTCGCCTTCTTCAGACAACGCGATCCTCCCGCTGGATCCTCAGATAGCCGGTCAGTGTTCCGGCTCCGTCCCGTGCCCGTAACTCAGTTTTCTCGCTTTTCCCCACTGCGTGAGACGCGCATGGCCTTTCCTCGCGGCAACGACAGCTTGCGCAGGAGTAAATAAGGGACTTGACGCGCTTTGCCATTCGCCTTTATATAGATAAGACTTTGTGAAAAAAAATAACATGGTGACCTCATGAAGGCGATCGAGTGTTTTCGAAACCACAAGGAAGAAATGGTGCGGCTTTGGACGGAGGCCGTCTTCAAAACCTATCCTCTTGAAACGACAGGTTTTTTGCGCACCAAGAAGGATCCCTTCGGAAATCCGGTGGCCGACATGACTCAGGAGGCCGCCTCGGCGCTGTACGACGCCATCATCGGCGAAAGCGTTGATATAGAGGCCACGCGTAAAGCTCTTGACCGTTTCATCAAACTGCGTGCGGTGCAAAAATTCACTCCCAGCCAGGGTCTGGGGGTGTTCAGCCTCATGAAACCCCTATTGCGCAAACATGTCTTGCCCGAATTGCTTGCCCCTAGGAAACTCTCAGAGTACCTGGAGGTGGAATCGCGCCTTGACAGTCTGACCCTGCTGGCTTTTGACATGTACGTCAAAGACCGCGAAATTGTGGCGGAATCACGCATTACCGAGATACGTAATCAATATGCCCAGCTGGCGCGGTGGGCACAAAAACTGAATGCCGCATCCCCTCTCGCGGTTGACGGTCAGCAGACATGACGCCATTTTTTCCCGTTAGCACGGCTCACTCTCCCGTTGTGGGATGTTGAGATAACCTTAGTGGAAGTGAGGTAGGAATGTTACATTCATTACTGCTGGTGCTGCTCATAGGCGCCATCGCCTGGGGTGGAGCGACCATAGGGCTCGCGAGCCTGTTTGGCGTGGTCTTGCCTTATGTGGCAGTAGTCGTTTTTGTCGCCGGCGTTGTCTGGCGCATGGTGTACTGGGCCAAATCTCCGGTGCCCTTTCGCATCCCCACAACCGGAGGACAGGAAGCGTCGCTGGACTTTATCAAACAGGCCAAATACGACTGCCCCAACACCACATGGGGGGTCATACAGCGCATGCTCCTGGAAGTCTTCTGTTTTCGTTCCCTTTTTAGGAACACCTTGGGCGAGGTGCGTGTCGATGACCCGGTGAACAAGGGGCCGCGCACCATCTATTACTCATCCAAATGGCTTTGGTTTTTTGCCCTTATGTTCCATTATTGTTTTCTACTGGTTTTTTTACGCCACTTCCGCTTCTTCATGGAGCCGGTTCCCTCCTGTATCAACTTTCTCGAAAGCCTGGACGGCATCATGCAAATCGGTTCGCCGCGCTTTTTCTGGACCGGCGGTCTGCTGCTTGTGGCGTTGCTGTTCCTGCTTGCACGACGCCTCTTCAACCAGCGCCTGCGCTACATATCGCTGATTAACGACTATTTTCCGCTGTTCCTGCTGCTCGCCATTGTGGGCACCGGCATTTGCCTGCGCTATTTTGACAAGACGGAAATCGCCCAGGTAAAGGTGTTCATCATGGGGCTTACGCATTTCTCCCCTGTGGGTACGGCAGGCATCAACGCCTTGTTCTTCACACATCTCACCTTGGTCTGTGTGCTCCTGATCTACTTCCCCTTCTCCAAGCTCATGCACATGCCAGGGGTCTTTTTCAGCCCCACGCGAAATCTGCCCAACAACTCCCGAGCCGTGCGGCATGTCAACCCGTGGAACCCGCCCAAGCAATATTTTACCTACGCCGAATATGAGGATACCTATCGCGACGCCATGGCCGATGCCGGGCTGCCGCTGGAAAAGCAACCTGAAAAGGCCGCCGAGTAAGGAGTTTCGAAATGGCAAAATTACCTACGCCACAAACGCTCGTGTCAAGCCGGCCGGCCTTCCCCGACAAGGCATGGCTTGACATAAAGCCCGAGTTTGCGCCCGGGAGTTATTGCTACCCGGCCAAGAAAGAAACCATGGAACTTCTGCACATGCCCAATCCCCACGACTGGGATCCCGCAGCCGAAGATTGGAATCTGCCGGAGAACTGGGAAAAGATTCTTTGTGACGCTTTTGAGGAACGCCTCGAAAAACACCGTTCTCTCAAACTCTTCATGGACATCTGTGTGCGTTGCGGTGCCTGTGCCGACAAATGCCATTTCTTTCTTGGCACCAATGACCCGAAGAACATGCCGGTGCTGCGTGCCGAGCTGCTCCGCTCTCTGTACCGCCGCGACCATGCCATGCTGGGCAAAATTCTGGGCAAAAAGGTGGGTGCCAGAAGCTGGGACAAGGACGTAGTCAAGGAACTTTTCTACTACGCCTATCAGTGTACCGAATGCCGCCGATGTTCGCTCTTCTGCCCCTATGGCATTGACACGGCCGAGATCACGGCCATCGTTCGCGAGCTGCTGCACGAGGTGGGGCTGGGCACCCACTGGATCATGGATCCGGTGAAGAACTGCAGCTTTACCGGAAACCACCTTGGCATACAGCCGCATTCTTTCAAAGAAATAGTGGAAATGCTGGCGGACGACTGCGAAACCGTAACGGGCATCCGCCCCAAAACTCCGTTCAACGAGAAGGGGCACGAGATCCTTTTTATCACACCTTCAGGAGACGTTTTTGCGGATCCCGGCATCTACACCTTTATGGGGTACCTGCTACTCTTCCATGAACTGGATCTTGACTACACGTTTTCCACCTATGCCTCTGAGGGTGGCAACTTCGGTTCCTTCACCACCTTCAACATGGCCAAGAAGCTCAACGCCAAAATGTATGCCGAGGCGGAACGTCTGGGCGTCAAGTGGATACTGGGCGGCGAATGCGGTCACATGTGGCGCGTGATCAACCAGTATATGGGTACGTACAATGGACCGGCCCCGTCAAACATGGAGACGCCGGTATCGCCGTACACGGGTACCGTGTTCAAGAACGCGGCGTCCACCAAGATGGTCCACATCGCCGAATTTACGGCCGACCTCATTCACCACAACAAGCTGAAGCTTGATCCGAGCCGCAACGACCACATCATCACCACCTTCCATGATTCCTGCAATCCGGCACGCGCCATGGGTCTGCTGGACGAACCGCGCTATGTGCTCAAAGCCGTCTGCAACAACTTTGTGGAGATGCCCGAAAACACCATCCGCGAGCAGACCTTCTGCTGCGGTGCTGGCTCCGGACTCAACACGGAAGAAATCATGGAGCTGCGCATGCGCTCCGGCATGCCGCGCGGTAACGCCCTGCGCTATGTGCAGCAGAAATATGGCGTCAATCACATGGCCTGCGTATGTGCCATCGACCGTGCCACCCTGCCGCCACTGGCCAACTACTGGGCTCCGGGTGTCACTGTCAGCGGCCTGCACGAACTGGTGGCCAACGCCCTGGTCATGAAGGGCGAGGCCAAGCGCACCATGGACCTGCGCCAGGAAGACCTGCCCAACGTGGCGGAAGATGACGACGATGCCGCCCAGGCGCAGGGGGAGGGTCAATAAATGTACAACGCCAAAGCTGTCACCATTGGGATCATCATCTTCGTGATCCTGTTTACCTCCCCATTCTGGGCAAGTCTGCTGGGCAAATCCTACAAGGAGACCGGCATAAGTCTGCCCAAAAATGAAAAGGAATGCGTGGAAACCACGGACTTCATGCGCAACAAACACATGCAGCTGCTCAACGAGTGGCGTGACGAGGCCCTGCGCAATGAAAACCGCGTCTATGTAGCGTCCAACGGCAAAAAATGGGCTATCAGCCTTCAGAATACCTGTTTGAAATGCCATACGGACTACAAGGAATTCTGTGACAAGTGCCATGTGGCCAACAGCGTCGATCCCTATTGCTGGACTTGCCACCTCATTCCTCAGGGGAGCACGAAATGAACAAGAGCAGAAGAAGCTTTTTGAAAGTGGCGGGCATTTCCGCCTTTGCCCTGAGCAGCGGTGTGGCCGCCATGCAGACGCTTTCTGCGACGGCTGAGGCCAAGGTGGCTCCCGGCACTTATGAAAAAGGGGCCAAGGCTTTGCACGCCAAACGCTGGGCCATGGTCATAGACACCCGACGCTTTCTTTCGGCCAACGATTACAAACCTCTTATTCAGGCATGTCACAAGGCCCATAATGTGCCGGACATTCCTGACAATCAGAACATCAAATGGTTCTGGCTGGACACTTTTGACCACGCGTTTCCGGACGAGATGAACGAGTTTCTCGACAACCGGAGGAAGCTGGCCAGCTATCCCCTTCTCTGCAACCACTGCACCAATCCGCCCTGCGTGCGTGT
Organism: Desulfovibrio sp.; assembly: GCA_017613295.1. Taxonomy (GTDB): domain Bacteria; phylum Desulfobacterota; class Desulfovibrionia; order Desulfovibrionales; family Desulfovibrionaceae; genus Desulfovibrio. The sequence continues at coordinate 15,458 of JAGAEE010000214.1, forward strand.
CTGTCCCACGCAGGCCACCTACAAAATGGAAGACGGCATCGTTGCCATGGACTATCACCGCTGCATAGGCTGCCGCTTCTGCATGGCCGGTTGTCCTTATGGAGCGCGCTCCTTCAACTTCAAGGATCCGCGCAAATTCCTGCCTGACCCCGTTCCCAATCCCGCCTTTCCCACTCGCATGATAGGCGTTGTGGAAAAGTGTACCTTCTGCGCTGAGCGTTTGGCCGTAGGACAAATGCCTGCCTGTGTGGAAGCCTCGGGCGGCAAGATACTGTTCGGTGACTTGGCCGACCCCAATTCAACGGTGCGCAAGGCGCTGGCCGAAAACTACAGCATTCGCCGCAAGCCCAGTCTGGGCACGCAACCCGGCGTCTACTATCTTATCTAGGGGGCACAGGCCATGCTTGAAAAATTGCTCGAAGGTCCCAAGACCTACTATGTGTGGTTGCTCTTCCTGCTTGTCTGCATAGCGGGATGCGGCCTGGTATACCTTACCCAGCTGCAGGAAGGCCTCACCATCACCGGCATGAGCCGTGATGTTTCGTGGGGTCTGTACATATCGCAATTCACGTATTTTGTCGGTGTGGCGGCGTCGGCCGTCATGCTGGTGCTGCCAACGTATTTTCACCATTATAAAAAATTCAAGCGCATGATCATCTTCGGCGAGTTTATGGCCGTAGCGGCCGTGGTCATGTGCGCCCTGTTCATCGTGGTGGACCTTGGACAACCGCAGCGCATGCTCAACGTGATGGTGCATCCGACGCCAAATTCCGTCATGTTCTATGACATGATCGTGCTTATCGGCTACCTGTGCCTGAACATTGTCATCGGCTGGGTCACCCTGGAGGCCGAACGCCACGAAGTGACACCGCCCAAATGGATCAAGCCCATCATCTACCTTTCCATTCTTTGGGCCTTCTCCATCCATACGGTAACGGCCTTTTTATACGCCGGCATTCCCGGCCGACACTACTGGCTCACGGCCATTATGGCCGGCCGTTTTCTCGCGTCGGCTTTCTGTTCCGGCCCAGCCATCCTGCTGCTTCTCATGTTGCTTCTGCGACGTCTGACGGGCTTCGATATCGGTGAAGAAGCCAAAAAGACCCTGGCCACCATTATTGTCTACGCCATGTGCGTCAACGTATTTTTCTATCTGCTCGAACTCTTCACGGCCTTTTACAGTGGCATTCCCGGTCACGCCGAACCCATACGGGTCCTCTTCTTCGGGCATGACGGACACATGCTATGGGTAAGTTACTGGATGTGGGCCGCCGTCATCATGGCCATAGCCTGCCTTGTCATACTCATTCCACCGCAGACGAGGACTCACCCGACACTCATGCCACTGGCGCTGATCATGCTTGTAGCGGCTTCATGGATAGACAAGGGGCTGGGACTTCTCATCGGCGGCTTCACGCCCAACATGTATGAGACCATAACCCCCTACCTGCCCACCTGCCGAGAGGTGGCCGTGGCGCTCGGCGTCTATGCCGTGGGGGCCTTGGTGCTTTCGCTGCTTTGGCGCGTAGCTCTGGGCATCAAGAAAGAGACTGGACACTTTACCGACTAGAGGCATAAGGCGTTTCTTACCCCCCGTTGAGATACGGGGGGTATTGGAAAAATGGAAAAGCACCGCGTTGACTCGCCAACAAGCACAAAACTCATGCCCTGGCAAAAGTAACGCATTCCCATTCCCTCATACCATATCAGCGTGGGCAGGCC
>JAGAEE010000215.1 GCA_017613295.1 Desulfovibrio sp.
ATTGCCGGCCCGCCGATCCACGCCTGCCAGTCCATTTTCGCGTGGAACTTCCCCGAGACGCCCCACGTCCTGGGTCGCTGCTGTTGCTGGAGCCATTGGAGCCAGTGACATCCGACATGTGGTCGGCCCGTCTGGTATCGGAATACGGTCGGGAGGACGATGTGTCCGTGCAGGAGGAACTGGTCAAAGCCAATCATGAAGTCCCACGCGATTTTTCCCTCGCAGCCCTGCAAGAAGCCTCAAAGCTGCCTCAGGAACCATTGGCAGAGGACCTGCTCCACAGAAAAGATCTACGCTCCATGCCTCTGGTGACAATTGACGATCCCGACGCCCGAGATCTGGACGATGCCGTACACGTTCAAAAGCTGTCGGAGGGCGGATGGCTCCTGAGTGTGGCCATTGCCGATGTGAGCCACTATGTACGCCCACGAAGCTCCGGACATGCGGGAAGCCTGGACCGTGAGGCGCTGGCACGCGGCAATTCCTGGTATTTTCCCCAATCGGTGGAACCCATGTTGCCTCCGGCCCTGTGCCACGGCCTTTGCAGCCTTAATCCCGGGGAAGACAGGTTGGCCATGCTGGTACAGGTCCCTTTTTCCTCAGACGGACAGCCTGGGAAAGCCCGTTTTGCCTCCATTGTCATGCGCTCCGCTGCCAGGCTGACATATGATCAGGTCAAAACCTATCTTCTGGATAAGTCTCCAGACGCCATTGCTGACTTCTGTAAACAACACGCTCATGGGAACGCCATTCTTTCCATGCTTAGCCAGGCTTTGGATCTGGCGGAACAGCTTCACTCCGTTCGCCAGAAGCGCGGCAGTCTGGATTTTGACCTGCCGGAAATGGACTACCGTTTCGACAACGACGGACGAGTGGCCTGGCTGGGGCACAGGATACGCCACAACGCACACAGGCTTATTGAAGAATTCATGATTGCTGCCAATGAGGCTGTGGCCCGTCATCTGTGCGAAACCGGCCTTCCTTTCCTCTACCGGGTCCATCCGAAGCCGGAAGAGAATCACCTTGACGACTTGCGCCACTCACTGGAAACTGTGGGGCCGGTCGGACTGTCGGTCCGTCCGCATGCCTTGCAGGATGACGATCTGATTCACGCAGTGCTTTCCGGTGTACGCGGCACGCCAGGAGAAGGTCTTGTCAACCGCCTTTGCTTGCGCGCCATGCCACAGGCACGTTACCAGACCAACAACACTGGTCATTACGGGCTTGCCTCGCAGGCCTATTGCCACTTTACCTCCCCCATCAGACGTTATGCCGACTTGCTCACCCACAGGGCCCTCAAGACCTCTCTGGGACTCAACTGCGGTCCACTCCCGGCCGGGCAGAAGCTGTTGCGCATTGGTGACACACTCAACCACCGCGAGCGTGCGGCCATGGACTGCGAACGTGAAATGAACAAACGTCTGAGCTGTCTGGCACTGCAACCCCGTGTGGGTGAGTCATTCAAGGGGCTGGTGTCTGGAGTCATGAGCTATGGTGTCTTTGTGGAGCTAAAAAATATACCGGTGGAGGGCATGATCCGCGTTGATGATCTTGGAGCAGACCACTACGATTATGATACGAACCACATGTGCCTTCTGGGACGTCGTTCCGGCGTCGTCTGGCACTTGGGACAAGAGATATCCGTAGTTGTCACGGCCGTTGACCTGGGCAGATTAGAAATTCGCCTAATTCCCGCCGAACTTCCCCAAGGGTTACGTCGAGGCAAAAAGGACAGCGATACCAGATCTCGTCGACGTACCGACGGCCCCCGTCGACATCGACACTCAAAGGGGTCGTACTGATGGGGCTCCTCTCCACTCGTCAGCATATGGGAGCAGCGGCCTTGCTGCTGGCAGCCAGCACGATTCTTTCTCGCCTCATGGGCCTGGTACGAGACAAAATCATATCATGGCAATTTGGCGCCGGCGGTGAAGCAGACATGTATTTTGCGGCCTTTGTTGTCCCGGACATCATCAACTATCTGCTGGCTGGCGGATTTCTGTCCATTACCATCATTCCACTGCTTACCCGACTCTTTCACGAAGATAAGAGTGACGGTTGGCGCCTCTTTTCCTGTGTATTCTGCTGGATGGGCGTGACATCCACCCTGCTGACTCTGGCCGGCATGGTCGCAGCCGAACCTCTGGCTCGCCTGGTAGCCCCTGGCTTTACACCGGAACAGTGGCTGCGTCTGGCCTTCTTTATGCGTCTTATCCTGCCAGCTCAGATTTTTTTTGTATGCGGAGACTGTTTGACAGCCCTGCGCTTCATGCTGCGCCAGTTCCGGGTTCAAGCCCTAGCGCCGCTCATAAATAACGGCGCCATCATACTGGCGGGGCTTGCCCTGCCCCTTCTGAGCGGCAGCGAAACGGTTCAAAACCTACTGCCCAAGGCGATTCTCACACACCTAGACGGCATGACCGGATACTGCATTGGCGTGACACTGGGTGCGGCCCTGGGGACCTTTGCCCTGCCTCTGGTCGTTGTCGCCAATCAGGAGCTTCGCCTGAGCGTGGTCTGGCATCACGCGCTCATGGGGAAATTCCTTCTCACAGCCCTGCCGCTCATGCTCGGTCAAACCGTGATCATGCTGGATGAGCAATTTTTGCGCGTTTTCGGCAGTATGGTGGGGGACGGCACGGTGAGTTTGCTAAACTATGCCAGACGCATTGCCCAGGTACCTGTAGGGCTTGTAGGACAAGCCGCTGCCGTGGCATCCTTTCCCTTTCTTGTGTCCCTGCTGGCACAAGACGACTACAAGCGATTCAACGTCACCCTGCACACAGCCCTTTCAAACAGCCTTGGACTGATCATCCCTTGCGCCTTGTGCATGCTTGCCACAGCCTGGCCCATCATTGGAGTCATCTTTCAGGGCGGTCGTTTCGGATCTGCAGAAACCCTGGCGACCGTTCCACTGGTATGCCTCATGCTGACCGCCACGCCTTTCTGGATCTTTTACATGGTGCTGGTGCGTGCCTACTACGCTTACGGAGACACTTTCACACCTGCCGTGACCGGCACGTTCATGACTCTGTTTTGCCTGCCGCTCTATCTCTGGTGGGCCGTACCGCATGGAGCAAAAGCCATAGCCGTCCTTTCTGGTATCAGTGTGGCCTGTTACGTTCTCTGGCTCACGGTCATCTGGCTGCGCCGACATGGCACAGACGCGCTGCACGGTCTGCCATGGCTGGTTCTTCGCGTCTCGTTGGCTTCGTTACCAGCATCAGGGATCGCCTGGTGGTGTACGAACCACGCCATGAGAACCCTGCCCTTTTCCCCCATTGCTACGGCATTCGTGAGTCTCATTCTGGGAAGCGCAATCTTCGTCACCATTTTTCTGCCCTTGGCCTGGCATGCCTCACCGGAAATTCTCCAGCCATTATTGCACCGATGGCGACATTGAGATTACCAAATACTTTTGACGACAATGGCCCGGAGAAAGTGTAATCCTTTTCTCCGGGCCATTGAGCAACTTCTTCAAGCCGTGAGACTAATCGTGACACCGAGGCGGTGGAGAAGGATTTTTTCCTCTATCATC